>JANNFW010000704.1:0-21584 GCA_031380235.1 Rhodoferax sp.
ACCGTCGGCCAGAAATTTTTTGGTCATTCGTTTGATCGTGCTTCGCAGCGTGCCGGTTCGGCTCATCAAGTAGGCTTCCCAATTCCCTTTCACATTGAGATACCAGTTGCCAAAACAGAAAAACTCAAAAGGCGAGAACCCAGCGGATTTGAGCGCATCGCGCAACATGATGTAATTTGGGGACTGCGGATCCATCGGTGCAAAACGCATCGAAACCAGCGGTGCATGATCTCTCTTGAGCGCCTCCAGAAGGAACACCATATCTGCCGGGGTGGCATCTGATGAAATTGCGGGGGCATACAGCGCGGTGTAGTAATTTCCAAGCGATTCAGCGCGGTTAGAGAGTACCGCCTTGTGCACCAGAATAGCAAGCGCGATGATCGGCTGCCCGTCTGATCGAACGACATAGAAGCGAACGCCTGGATGTGCGGCGAACACCGTGCCCACCAAGTTGCGAAACCAGGTCGTGCCACACTCAATGTATTCGCTTGATGCGTCTGCAAACAGGGCCTGAACATCTGTGGGCATGTCATCGGGATGGTGCAGGACGTCCACCGTCGCGAGCTGCGACTGGCGTGATGCACCCGAAACTGGCCCTGAGAAAACCCGGCGCCCGATCCGTGCGAGCTGATACAGCCGGTTGGTCACAGCAGAGCGGGGGAAATTGAGGTGTTTGATCCACCGCTGGCCGGTAGCCCAAGCTAGCTGATCTGAGTTGGCATCGGTGTAAAACTCGATTACGTTACCGGGGTACATTTCAAAGCAGTTTTTAACAACCTCGTGCAGCAACTGGCGGCCTGGTGCGTACTTCTCCAGGTCTTCGTCATACGTTGTCTTCAGTATGACGATCATGCCGGGGCTGGAAACAGCCAATCTGGAGGCGGCCAGCTTGTCGCCCAACCACAGCTCAAACACAAATGCCGAGTCACGATCTGCAAAGCGCTTCATGACATCGGTGTAAAAATACCCTTGCGCAGAGTCTGCGCTCACTGCCGTGCCAACTTTGCCTTTCCAGCCCTTGGACTCCAGTTCGGCATAACGCGAGACCGCTTCGGGGATTTCCGACCGACTTGATATCCGCCGAAAGCTTCGTGTGACCTTGTCATCCTCAGTTTTGCGCTCGTAACGGCGGAGGTTCTTTTTCAACTGCTTGGAGCGCTGTGCCCAATAGGTTTCAAAGTCGCCGTCA
The DNA here is from genome assembly GCA_031380235.1 of Rhodoferax sp. GTDB lineage: Bacteria > Pseudomonadota > Gammaproteobacteria > Burkholderiales > Burkholderiaceae_C > JANYCG01. The sequence continues at coordinate 1,190 of JANNFW010000704.1, forward strand.
AGCCTGATGTTCATCGTCAGCGCATGGTCTTTGCTGAAGGCGGGTTTGCCGCCCGCCGTCAAATCGCCAAACGCCGAATCACAGCACAGCAGATCAACACTGCCGACGATGCCCGGAAGTTCGCGGATCAACGAGGCGATGCCTGAGCTGTCCACCATCAGCGATGGGCCAATTTGAGCCTGTGACGGCAAAAATGTGGACCAGACGCCGTGCCCGGCCGGCTTGAGAATGCACATCGCCTGCGGGGCATCCAGCGGCTTCAGTATGCAAAGTTTCTCCTGGCCAGTCCCGAAATGTTTGAGCAGCGCATCAACGAATCCGCTGTGCAGCATCGGATTGCTGTTGAAGAGGCGCTGGTTAACGTCATCCCACGCGGGCGCGTGTGGCCCTAACGTGCCCGCCAAGCTGACAATTTCCCAGCGTCCGCCAATCATGCCGGGGAGTTCTCCAGACTCAAAACGTAGCGCAAGGCTTGCGTCATCCCGTTCATTTTTCGAGCCAACGAATCGTTGCCATCTCTACGTCACGGCTGTGCTTCAGGTCTGAAAAAGTATGATCCGCCTCTTTCACCTCGTGCCGACAGACATTGGGTTGCTGTAGCGCAGCGACCCATTCACGGTCAGCCCCGGCGAATTCCAAAAATTCTTTGGCGGTGTAATCGTCGCCGCTCAAAACCAGAAGCAGGCTGCCGCGAAAATCTCTCCACGCAAGCCGCATCTTGTCTTGAAACGGCAAGTTGGTTACGGCTTGCGGCTTGCGGGTAACGCGCATGCTGCGCACACTGTTGACCAAGCCCGCCACGGCGCTTGCGGCCACCTTCCCGCTGGCTAATTTGACCCAAAATTCCCGCTGTTTCAGGCGTTGTGTGTAGTAGTGCTTTACCTGTGTGCGGGCCAGGCTGGCCTCGGAGCGAACCCAGGGGTTGACCAGGCACAGCCCAGTGACTCGGGCATCCCGCGTGTCATGCATGTAGAGCAATGCCGCAGAGGCCCCATCACACAGTCCCCACAGCACGATACGGCGCAGCGTCGGGACTTGCGCCTCCAATGCGTCGATGGCGCATGCGATGTCGGGCGAGACGTTGGTGAACTCATACGGCTTGCCGTCGCTGTCGCCCATACCCCGGTAATCAATGCGCAGTACTGCAAACCCTGCTTGCGCCAGTGCACGCGAGAGCAGCACAAATTGCCGATGACTTCCCGCGCGATATTGCGGCCCTCCGACGACGATGAGCACTCCGGTTTGCGCTGGAATGTCTGGTTTGGCCAGAATCCCCAACTGGAAGGAGCCATCGTCACCCATGGGAACTGCAACTTCGGTGTACGCGGTGGACATCATGCAGCCACCCCTTCGCCAATGGCTTCAACGCTGATGGACAGCAGCGACGGTGCTTCCTCAATTTCAGTGGTTTGCCAGAAAGCGGGGCCGTTCACAACGTGGCTGCGCACGAGCGTGCCCACGTTTCGCCATTGCGCGATGGGGTTGGCGGATGCGGGGCTCAGCGAGGCCTCTTCACGGGTGGACAGCTCGATCCACTCAACGCGCTTGATCGTCTGTGCAAGCGCGCTTGACCTGCTCTCAAGCTTAGCGCCATCCAGCCCCATGGCCAGTGCGGAGGCTAGGGTGTAGCCTGCTATTTCAACGGAATTGCCGTCCGCCAGTTGCTGGCGTAATGTTTCTGTGACTCCCTTGGCCTGTCCGCCGAGCAAGTCCCCCGCCATTTTGAGCCGCAGAAACTGTTGCAGCAATGGTTTGCCCGAGGCAGGCGGCTGCCACAACAGGAGGTTGACGGGGCCCCCCACGTGGGCGGCTGCCTCAACGGCGAGCAGGCAACCCGCGCGCAGGCCCCACAGCCAAAGCGGTGCGGCGGTTTGGCTGACAGGTGTTTCAGCCATACTTTTCAGGGTTTGGCAGCCATGAACAATATCCTCGATCCACGCAGCCCACGTCGCATCGCCGAAATCACCCGAGCTATCGCCACAACCGAGCAGGTCAATTTGCAACACTGCGTAGCCTGCGTCAGCGAACGCGCGCGACTGAAGTGCTGCCATGCGGCGGGATTTGTTCATCTCTTCTGCAAAAGGGTGAACGTAAAGCACTAGGCCCTGAGCGGGTGTACGTGCAGGCGGGTGATACAAACAGAACCGCTGACCGCCCGCAGGTGAATCGGACTTTAGAAAAAAGGCCTGCGGTCTGCTTGCCATGGGAGCCAAATCCGAAGCCAAGTTCGATTAAGCCGACAGTTTGCTGCCAACGAAGTCAGCCAGCGAGCCCACCGTGGCAAACGTGCTGCCGTCAATGTCATCGTCGTCAACCACCAAGCCGAACTGATCTTCCAGCGACGTGATGAGCGTCACGACTGCCATCGAGTCCAGCTCGGCAATCGATCCGAGCAGTGGTGTGTCGCGCGTGAAGGTGGCAGATCGGCCATTCAGGCTCAGCACCTCATCGAGAACTCGAAGTACTTCTTGTGTAACATCCATCGTCATCCCCTGGCAACTTGTCGGTATTTCGAACAGGCTGCATTTTAAGTACGAACAGTTGAGCCGTTTGTAAAGCCTTAGACGGATCGCTGGTTTATGGCTGAACCCCACTTATGCATGACTCCTTCCTTCTGCCAGACCTGATTTCGCGCTCGGCGGCGGCCACACCGCATTCGTTGGCCTTGAGCTACGGCACGGCATCCCTCAGCTATGCACAACTGGCAGCCCAAGTCGGCGCGTTTGCTTCTGGGTTGATCCATTTGGGCCAAGTACGCGGTGATCGCGTAGCGATTTACCTCGAAAAGCGATTTGAAACGGTGATCGCCAGCTTTGGCGCACCTGCCGCAGGCTTGGTGTTTGTGCCCGTCAACCCCTTGCTCAAGCCCGAGCAAGTTGCCTTTATTCTGCAAGACTGTAATGTGCGCCTGCTGGTGACATCGCCCGAGCGGCTCGCGGGCCTGACTGACGCGCTGGCGCGTTGCCCGGATTTGAAGCACGTGATAGTGACGGACAGCGCCGCGCCACCGACCGAGATTGCAGGTGCTCACTGGGCTTTGACCCGTTGGACTGACTTTTTGAGCGCCCCACCGCGCGCGGGCCACCGGGTGATTGACACCGACATGGCCGCCATCCTTTACACCTCCGGCAGTACCGGGCGGCCCAAGGGTGTGGTGCTGTCGCACCGCAACATGGTGGCGGGAGCCAAAAGCGTGGCGTCGTACTTAGAAAACAATGCGCAAGACACCCTGCTCGCGGCGCTGCCGCTGTCGTTTGACGCGGGCTTTAGCCAGTTGACGACGGCTTTCCACGTTGGTGCGCGGGTGGTGCTCCTCAACTACTTGATGCCGCGCGACGTTTTGAAGGCGATGGAGCGTGAAAAGGTGACGGGTTTGACCGCCGTGCCGCCGCTCTACATCCAGCTCACGCAGTTGGAGTGGCCCGCCGCCATTAACGACCACCTGCGTTACTTTGCCAACACGGGGGGCCGCATGCCGGGCGAAACGCTGGGGCTGCTTCGCCAGCGTGCGCCCAAAGCCAAGCCGTTTTTAATGTACGGGTTGACCGAGGCATTTCGGTCTACCTACTTGCCGCCCAATGAGGTGGATCGCCGCCCCGACTCCATTGGCAAGGCCATTCCCAATGCCGAAATTCTGGTGCTGCGCGAAGATGGCTCGCTCTGCGATGTCGAAGAGCCCGGCGAGCTGGTGCACCGGGGCGCTTTGGTCGGCATGGGCTATTGGAATGATGCTGAAAAAACGGCCGAGCGCTACAAGCTGCTGGCTGCGGGCGCGCCGGGTCGTGAAGCGGGGTTGCAGTTGCCCGAATACGCTGTTTTCTCGGGCGACAACGTACGCAAGGATGCGGAAGGCTTCCTTTACTTCATCGGGCGCCGTGATGAGATGATCAAAACCTCGGGCTACCGTGTCAGCCCCTTGGAAGTGGAAGAGGTTTTGTACGCCACCAAGCTGGTAGGGGAGTGCGTTGCCTTCGGGATAGACCATTCCAGCCTGGGGCATGCGATCTGCGTGATAGCAACCAACATGGATCCAGCAAAAACCAACATCGTTCACGACTTGATGCTCGAATGCAAAACTCGCATGCCCGCGTACATGGTGCCGTCTGCGATTGAGATTGTCCAAGGGCCCCTGCCGCGCAACCCAAATGGCAAAATTGACCGAAAATTGCTGTCCACCGACTGGGTGGCCCGCCACGCGCCCTGACCGCTTGTTACCGTTGCCAATTCACTTGAGACCCAATTTATGACAGTAGCAGAGCGCAAATTGCCCGTGCATGCGCCGATGGATCAGTTTCGCGCGGAGGGCGGTGAATTGATCGTCGGCGGTGAGCGCTTGTCTCTCTTGGCGGCCCGTGTGGGCCAAACGCCGTTTTACGCGTACGACCGCTCGCTCTTGCGCTCGCGCGTCGCCGAGCTGCGAGCCGCGTTGCCGCAAGCCGTTAAGCTGCACTACGCGATGAAGGCGAATCCGATGCCAGCGGTGGTGGCGTTCATGGCGGGTCTGGTGGATGGCATTGATGTGGCCTCTGCGGGTGAGCTCAAAGTCGCGCTGGATTGCGGGGCCAACCCGCGAGAGGTCAGCTTTGCAGGGCCGGGCAAGCGCGATGCCGAGCTGCGCCAGGCGGTCGCATCCAAGGTGTTGATCAATGTCGAGTCGTTTCGCGAAATCGGCGCTTTGGAGGCGATTTCGCAAGAGCTGAGCTTGCCCGCACGGGTTGCGGTGCGAGTGAATCCTGACTTCGAACTTAAAGGCTCCGGCATGAAGATGGGCGGCGGCCCGAAGCAATTTGGTGTGGACACCGAGCAGATGCCCGAGCTGCTGGCCAAAATTGGCCGAGCAGGATTGGCCTTTGAAGGTTTCCATCTGTTTGCAGGTTCACAAAACTTGCGGCCTGAGTCGATCTGCGAGGCGCAGCAAAAGTCGTTTGACTTGGCGGTTCGACTCGCGCAGGATGCACCGCTGCCTGTCAAGTTTTTGAATTTGGGCGGTGGTTTTGGCATTCCGTACTTTCCGGGTGAACAGCGGTTTGACTTGAAACCCATCGGCGACAACTTGGGTGAACTGTTAAACCGCGCCAAAACCGAGTTGCCGCAAGCGGAATTTGTGATCGAGCTGGGCCGTTATTTGGTGGGCGAAGCGGGTGTTTACGTGACGCGGGTGGTGGATCGCAAAGTTTCGCGCGGCCAGGTCTATCTGGTGACGGACGGGGGCTTGCACCACCACTTGTCGGCATCGGGCAACTTCGGTCAGGTGGTGCGCAAGAACTATCCAGTGACCGTCAGTAGCGCCTTGAGTGCAGGGGAGGGCGAGCGCGAGATTTCATCCGTGGTTGGGCCGCTGTGCACGCCGCTTGATTTGCTGGCCGACCGAATGAATCTGCCTGTGGGGCAGGTCGGCGACCTGGCGGTGGTGTTCCAGTCAGGGGCCTACGGCATCAGCGCCAGTCCGCAAGGGTTTTTGGGGCATCCGGTCTGCGTCGAGGTGCTGGTTGGATGAGACGACAGGTACACCGATTTCGCTATATATTAAGTAGCTGGTTACGCAATATATGCGAGAGCTAGAGTCTTATTTTATTATGAAAATAGGCTTTTTACACGGGTTTGACGAGAGAATTAGCCTACAGGTTAATTTTATCCGTTTTTTGCGGTGAAACTCGGCCACAGTCCGCTCCAAACCGGTCGTATCCATTGACGTTCGATGGCGTTGCGCCCGCTTCCAAAGGCATTATTCGCTGGACTTTGGCGCTACTTTGTTTGATTTCAGGCCTCGTGCTGGCGTCTCAGCATCCGCTGTGGCCCGCGTTTGCCTTGGCGCTGTTTTGCATCGGGGTCGTGGTGGTGGTGTGGAGGCCTTGGGCTTGGCTGTTTTTTGTACCTGCGTGTCTGCCTTTTTTGAATTTTTGGCCATGGACAGGCTGGCAGGCGTTTGATGAGTTCGATTTGCTGCTGCTGGGTGCGTTGGCGGGCGGCTATGCGCGCAGAGTGAGTCGGGGCCTAGCGGGCCAGGCACCCACGGTAACCGAGCCACGCATTGCCGGGTTGAACAGTTTTACTTGGCTAATGGTCGCCCTGGTAGCAGCGACTGCCGTTTCGCTGCTGCGCGGGCTGATTTCGGCAGGTTTTTTGGACGCTGACGTTGACGCATCATTCGCTGGCAGCCAGGCGCTGACTTACGAGTCGGTCTGGAACGTGTTGCGCATCGCCAAAAGCCTTGTTTTTGCACTGCTGTTTGCGCCGCTGCTGGCTTTGGAGATGCAAACAGAAGCGTCACGACGGCGGGCGCAGCAACGCTTTGCCAGCGGCATGCTGGTGGGGTTGGGTTTGGTGACGATGGTGGCGCTGTGGGAGCGCGCGGCGTACCCCGGCTTGTTGGAGTTTTCGACGCGCTATCGCACGACGGCCCTGTTTTGGGAGATGCATGTGGGCGGCGCAGCGGTTGATGCGTATCTGGTCATTGCCACACCGTTCCTGGGTTGGGCGCTTGGGTCAACACGCCACCGTGCGGTATGGGCCGTTTTGGCGTTGCTGGCGGTATTGACCTGCTATGCCGTGCTCACCACCTTCTCTCGGGGTGTTTACGTTGGGGTGCTGGTTCCGTTGGTTCTGATGGCACTCGGTGCTTGGGCACGCAAGTGGCGTTTCAGTCTGCGTAACGCAACCAGCAAGGCGGTGATGCGAGTGGGCGGCTATGGCTGGCGCGGCAAAGCCGGGGTGGTTTTAGCGTTGTTGCTGTTATCGGAAGTGCTGGGTGTTTTGTTCGGCGGCACCTTCATGGCCGAGCGCCTGGCCAGCGTTCAAGATGACCTGGACGGCCGCGTCGAGCACTGGACGCGGGGCCTGAATCTGCTGGAGACTCCGCTGGACTGGGCTTTTGGCAAAGGCTTGGGCCGCCTGCCCGCCGGTTACGCCCAAATCAGCCCAGAGACCGAGTTTTCGGGCTCCGTTCGCCTGAACGCCCGCGAGCCAATTGGTGCACCTGTCACAGGCGCGACGGATGCAAACGCAGTGTCAGCCCCCCTTCAAGCCGCCAGTCCCTACCAAATCATGCTGTCCGGACCCGCCTCCAACCCCGAGCTCGGTGGCCTGTTTTCATTGTCGCAGCGGGTCGACTATTCAAAAGTCGCGGCCTATTCGGTCAGCCTGCGTGTCCGCGCGCAAACCGAGTCCGACTTGCGCTTGACGGTCTGCGAAAAGCACTTGATCTACGAGGCAAACTGTCACTACCGCTTCATCAAAATCCGCCCGATGCCAGACGGTCGATGGCAGACGCTTTCCATCCCCCTTCGAGGCCGCTTGAGAGCGCCTGATGCTGGCCCGAGCCCGACCGGCACGTTGCCGACCGACCACGTGTCGACCAGTCTATTCCCGCGTTTTGGCGTGTTTTCAATCTCCGTGATCAATGCGCAAGGCGTCTTGGCGTTGCAAAAAGTTGGGTTGAACATCAGTCTGAAAGGCGTTGGCGGCACGGAGATTCTTAAAAACCGTGATTTTTCCCACGGTCTGTCAAGCTGGCTTTCGTCATCGCATAGCTACTATCTGCCGTGGCACATTGATAATGTTTACTTGGAGCTGCTGATAGAGCGGGGTCTGCTGGGAGTGATGTTGATGGCCGCTTGGGTGTGCTTCGCGCTGAACGGCGTGGCTCAAAATCCGGGGACGGACGCAAGCCTTGCGCGCTACCTGAGGGCCTCGCTCGTGGGCGCGGCCCTGATTGGCCTGGTCAGCAGTTGGATGGATGTGCCGCGTATTGCGTTTCTTGTCTTTTTGCTGTTGCTTTTCTCGGTTCAAATCAAGCGCAATTTGCCTCATGATCTGCTTCACAATGGAAAAACTCAATGATCGGTTGTGTGAAATCTGACCTTGGACGGATGTCCAAAATCGACTCAAATCATCGCTGTTCCCACGTGTACCATCCGTAAAATTAGTCAAAAAAACACCGCGTGATCAAAATATTCAACCATTACCTGAGCCGGCGCACGCTCTTGCAGGTGTTCCTGGATTTGGGGCTGGTCTCGTGTACTGTCATCCTGTCGATCATGTCGCAGGTGCGAGACTTCGGCGCAGGGCTGTCCCTGGCCGTCACTTGCTCGCTGCTGCTGGCGCTAGGCATGCTGGCCATCAACTCGGGGCTGGGCTTTTATCAGCGGGTGCACAGCCGCACGGTCGGGCAGTCGCGATCCCGCGCCGTGCTGTCGCTGACCATGACGCTGGCACTGGCCTACGCCATTTTCAGCATCGTGCCCTTGCAGTGGACGGATCGCAGAACCTTTGCCATGGTTGTGTCAGCCTGCATCATTCTCGTGCTGGCGCATCGCGTTTACGCGGCGCACTCCAGCACGCAGTCGATGGTGCGCCAGCGGATTTTGATTTTTGGCACTGGCACGCGGGCCAAACTGGTGGGCCGTTCCTTGCAAAAGTCTGATCCGAGCGTGGACCTTGTTGGCTATTTCGCAGGCCCGAACGAAGCCGTGACGGAGGTCTCCGCCTGGGGCGTTTTGACGCCCGACAAATCGCTGACAGACATCGTCATCGACGAGCAGGTGGACGAAATCGTGGTCGCGCTGGCCGAGCGCCGTGGCGGCAGCATGCCCTTGCGCGAGCTGCTGGACTGCAAGCTGCACGGCGTACGCGTGGTGGACATTGCGACCCACTTTGAAAAAACACTGGGTCAAATCCGGCTGGACTCGGTCAACGCCGGCTGGCTTATTTTTGGCGAAGGCTTCAATCAGGGCTTGGTTCGAACCTTGGTCAAGCGCATTTTTGACATTGTGTTTGCCACGGCGTTGATCGTTGTTTCTGCTCCCGTCATGCTGCTCACCGGCATTCTCATTCTGCTGGAGAGTGGTGGGCCTGTCCTTTACTTGCAAGAGCGCGTGGGCCTGAACGGGCGGCTGTTCAGCGTGGTGAAGTTTCGCAGCATGCGCACTGATGCCGAAAAAGATGGCACGCCGCGTTGGGCCAGCGCGCAGGACGACCGCGTCACCCGAGTGGGCCGCATCATCCGCAAACTGCGCATTGACGAGCTGCCCCAGCTCATCTCTGTGCTCACGGGCGACATGAGCCTGGTCGGCCCGCGTCCAGAGCGCGCATTCTTTGTTGACAAGCTCACGCAGGAGATTCCCTATTACGCCGTGCGCCTGAGCGTCAAGCCCGGCCTTACCGGCTGGGCACAGGTGCGCTACCACTACGGGGCCACCATGGAAGATTCGGCCGAGAAACTTCAATACGATCTGTACTACGTCAAAAACCACACCTGGTTCTTGGACTTGGTGGTGCTATTTGAGACCGTGGGCGTGGTCTTGACGGGCAAGGGCGCGCAGTAGCGTCAGGCTCGCAGTATGGAGAGCGGCACCGCCTCGCTAACAGTCTGGAGTTATGGGCTGGTGGGAGTCGCTTACTTGGCGCTTGCGCTTCGTTTGCTGGTTCTGGGATACGGCAAGGCGCCGCTGGATTGGCCCCGCGTGTCGCTGGTCTGCGCGGTGCTCTTCTGCTCGCTGTGGGGTTGGTTGACGCTTGCTTTTTTGACCACCAGCGTGCCGGTGTTGGCGCTCTTAGGCGAGCTTGCGGATTTGCTTCGATATGCCGCCTGGTACACCTTTTTGTTGCTGGTTTTCAGAACCAGCCGCGATGGCCTGGTACCCACCTCAGAGGGGCCGATACCCGTCGGAAATGGGTTAATGCCTGCTGGCATGGGCTGGATGGTTCCTTTCGCAGCGCTGCTGGTCGCGTTTGGGCTGTTTGCAAGGCTCTATGCTGTTTTGGGTTTCGGCTCTCCTGCAGAGGCTTACCGCTTGGTGCTTTTCAGCTCGATGGCCCTGCCAGTTTTTGTCTTGATGCTGGTCGAGCAGCTCTTTCGCAATGTGACCGAGGACTCACAATGGAACGTCAAGCCACTGTGCCTGGCGCTTGCTGGGGCGGCGCTGTTTGATCTTTACCTTTACTCGCAGGCCGTGCTGTTCAACAGCGTCGATACCGATGCCGTCAGCATCCGGGGCGCGGTGCACACGCTGATGGTGCCGCTGTTGTTATTGGCCAGCACGCGGCGCACCGACTGGATATCGAAAATCCAGGTTTCACGCAAAGCCGCCTTTCACTCGGCCACGCTGCTGATCGCAGGCATCTATCTGATCTTTGTCTCCGGCGTGGGCTACTACGTGCGCTATTTTGGTGGCGAGTGGGGCAGGGCGTTGCAATTGGCGCTGGTGTTCTTTGGCTTGTTGATCCTCATTATTCTGGCGCTGTCAGGCACAGTTCGCGCCAAGCTGCGGGTGTTTGTGGGCAAGCATTTTTTCACGTACCGCTACGACTACCGTGAAGAATGGTTACGTTTTACCAAGACACTCTCCAGCCAAAACTCGCCCCAGGAAATGGGGCAACAGGTGGTGCGTGGACTGGCTGATCTGCTGGAGAGCCCGGGTGGCGGGCTGTGGATGAAAAACCGGGCCGAATCCAGCTTCAGCCAAACCGCCCGCTGGAACCTGGCGCAAGCGCTTGAAAAAGAGGACGCGTCCTCTGTTCTGTGTCAATTCATGGTGTCGAGCGGCTGGGTCATCAACCTTGAAGAATTCCGGTCCTCACCGCGCCGCTACGGCCAGTTGGCCTTGCCTTCGTGGCTTCAGGAGATTGAGCAGGCCTGGCTGATCGTGCCGCTGAACGTGGGCGAGGAGATGATTGGGTTCGTCGTGCTGGCCCGAGCCAGAACGCGGCTCGAAGTGAACTGGGAGGTCAACGATCTGCTTAAAACGGCAGGCCGTCAAGCCGCCAGTTTTCTGGCCCAAATGCAGGCCACCGAGGCGCTGCTGGAGGTGCGCAAGTTTGACGCATTCAACCGCATGTCCGCCTTCGTGGTGCACGACTTGAAAAACATCGTGACGCAGTTGTCGTTGATGATGAAGAACGCCCAGCGTCACAGCCAAAACCCCGAGTTTCAGCAAGACATGCTGTTGACCGTCGAGAACTCGCTGGATCGCATGCGCCAGTTGATGCTGCAACTGCGCGAAGGCGCCACACCGCCAGGGACTGCCGTGGGCGTTAACCTGGGTGAGATTGTGGACCGCATTGAAGCCACCGCAGCAGGGCGGGGCCGCAAACTCGAAGTTGAAATCATTCACCGCATTGGCACGCGGGGCCACGAGGAGCGCCTGGAGCGCATCATCGGCCATGTGGTTCAAAACGCGTTTGATGCGACAGGGACAGGGGGTAGGGTGCGCCTGTCTTTGGGCCGTCAGGGCGGCCAAGCGCGCATTGAAGTGGCGGACACGGGCCAGGGCATGTCGCAAGAATTTATTCGTGACCGACTCTTCAAGCCGTTCCAGACCACCAAGCAGGCAGGCATGGGAATAGGCGCTTATGAAAGCTTCCAGTACGTGCAGGAGCTTGGCGGCAAAATCGAGGTGGACAGCGAGCTTAACCAGGGAACCAAGGTCACAATACTGCTGCCGCTCTTTGAGCTTCAAAACGAGTCGGACTTGCACATGCTGGAACCCCAATGATCTCTGAAAAAATGCGTTCCCTGCTGATTGTCGAAGACGACCTGGCGTTGCAAAAACAAATCAAATGGTCGCTGGATCAGTTTGAGACTGTCACCGCCGATGACCGCGAAAGCGCACTGGTTCAGTTGCGTCGGCATAACCCGGCCGTCGTCACCATGGATTTGGGCTTGCCGCCTGATGCCGACTCTGTCTCTGAAGGTTTCAAGCTACTTGAACAAATTCTGGCCGCCGCGCCAGACACCAAAGTCATCGTGCTGACCGGCCAGAACGATCAGGCCAATGCCCTGCGCGCGGTGGCGTTGGGTGCTTATGATTTTTTTGCCAAACCGTTCGAGCCGGAGCTTTTGAACCTCACCATTGATCGCGCATTTCGGCTGTATGAGTTGCAGCGGGAAAACAAGCGCTTGCAGTCATTGCAGCCGCCCGATGCCTTGGCCGGGTTGATGACGCGTGACCCCGACATGCTGAAAATTTGTCGCACGATTGAAAAGGTGGCCACAAGCAACGCCACGGTGATGCTGTTGGGCGAGAGTGGCACAGGTAAAGAGGTGCTGGCTCGCGGTCTGCATCAATCTTCGCCCCGGCGCGCAGGCAAGTTTGTGGCCATCAATTGCGCCGCAATTCCAGAGAATCTGCTTGAAAGTGAGCTGTTTGGCTACGAAAAGGGCGCATTCACTGGCGCTGCGAAGACAACACTCGGCAAAATCGAAATGGCCAGCGGCGGCACGTTGATGCTCGACGAAATCGGCGACCTACCTTTTCCTCTACAGGCCAAGCTGCTGCGGTTTTTGCAAGAGCGAACGATTGAGCGCGTGGGTGGCCGCCAGGAAATCCCAGTGGACGTGCGTATCGTCTGTGCCACCCACCAGGATCTTAAAGCGCTGAGCAAAGAGAGCCGTTTCAGGGAAGATTTGTACTACCGCCTGGCCGAAATTGTGATTAATATTCCGCCTTTGCGCTCGCGGATTGGAGACCCGGCACTGCTCGCGCACGCGTTTGTACGGCGTTTCTCACAGGAACAAAATCGCGGATCGCTGACTCTGAGCGAAGAGGCGATTCGCGCGATAGAGAACCATCCGTGGCCGGGCAATATCAGAGAGCTGGAAAACTGCATCAAGCGCGCCGTCATCATGGTTGATGGAAATAACATTGCTGCGCAGGATGTAGGGTTGGATGCGCCTCAATTGGATGAGTCTGAAAACTCGTTTGACTTGCGCGCTATTCGCGATAAAGCTGAAAAAAATGCCATCATTTCTGTCATGGGCCACGTCAACGGAAACGTCGTCAAAGCAGCCGAAATTCTCGGTGTAAGCCGCCCGACGCTGTATGACATGATGCATCGACTGGGGTTGAAGTAGTCGTTCCAATTTTGAGTGCATTGTTTGAGGAGGAAAAATCATGATGAAAATGTCAGCAGTGAATCCCATGAATCCCGTGAATCCGGTAGGCCCCGGCGGCAAGTCAAAACATGTCGTCGTCATGACCGCGTTGATGCTGTCGTTGTTCCTCGCCGGTTGCGGCGGTGGCAGTACCGAGTCCATGTTGACATCGGCCAAAGAATACCTCGCAAAAAACGACAACAAAGCTGCGATCATCCAAATCAAGAACGCGCTTCAAAAGAATCCAGATTCACCCGAAGGGCGGTTTTTGCTGGGGTCTGCGCTTCTTAAATCTGGCGACCCAGCCAATGCTGAAGCCGAGTTCAGGAAAGCGCTTGCGCTCAAGCATTCGCCCGATGAATTGGTGCCAGAACTGGCGCGCGCGATGCTTTCAACCCGCCAATACAAGAAGCTGACCGACGAGTTTTCCAACACTCAGTTGACCGTGCCGCGCGCCAAAGCTGAGCTGCAGGTCGCTTTGGCAACTGCCTATTCTGGGCAGGGCAACAAAGACTTGTATCAGGCTGCATTGGCTGCGGCGCTCGTCGCAGAGCCGGGGTTCGCCCCTGCGTTGGTCGCTCAAGCGCATCAAAAAAGCGTTGTCAAGGACTTTGACGGCGCACTTGCACTGGCCGACGAAATCATCGCCAAAACTCCAAACAGCGCTGAGGCCTGGAAACTCAAGGGAGACATTCTCTACTTCACCAAAAATCAACCCAAAGAGGCACTGCTTGCTTACCGCAAAGTGATTGAGATCAGGCCCGAGCTGGTTTTAGGGCAGAGCAGCGTCATGACCGTGTTGCTGGGCACGGGCGAACTGGAAGAGGCGGCCAAGCAACTCGAAGCACTGAAGAAGCTGTCACCCAACCATCCGCAAACGAAATACTTTCAGACGCAACTGGCCTATCAAAAACGTGATTTCAAAGCGGCGCGTGAATCTGCGCAGCAGTTGCTGCGCGTGGTGCCCGACAATCCCAGAGCGATGCAATTGGCCGGGGTTGTTGAGTTTCAACTGAACTCTTTGCTGCAAGCAGAGGCGTTGCTCAGCAAAGCTGTGGCGGCTGCGCCCGAGCTGGTGCTGGCGCGCAGAATCTTGATCATGACCTACTTGCGCTCGGGGCAAGCCGCCAAGGCGCTGGTGGCGCTGAACCAAGGCATCTCCAAGGGCGTCGTGGATCCTGAAATCAACACGGTTGCGGGGGAGGTCTACCTGCAAAACGGAGATATCAAGAAAGCCGAAGAGTACTTTGCCAAGGCGCTGAAACTTGCGCCAACCGATGCCAGAAAACGCACCTCACTGGCTCTGACGCAAATGATTGGCGGTGACGTGAACTCTGCGTTTGGCGAGCTGCAGGATATTGCGTCGTCCGACTCCGGTGCCACGGCCGATCTAGCCCTGATCAGCGCCCATTTGAGACGCGGCGACCTGGACAAAGCCTTGGTCGCGATTGACGGCTTGGAGAAAAAACAGCCTGACAAACCGTTAGCTGCCAATTTGCGCGGCAGAACCTTGCTTGCCAAGAAGGACATCGCGGGTGCCCGCAAGAGCTTCGAGCGGGCTTTGACCATTGATCCCCAGTTTTTCCCGGCAGTGGCAAGCCTTGCGGGTCTGGACCTCGCGGACAAGAAGCCGGAGGATGCAAAAAAGCGCTTTGAATCAGTGCTTGCTAAAAATCCAAAAAATGTTCAAGCCCTGCTGGCAATTGCCGAACTGACCGCCCGCAACAAAGCCTCAAAAGAGGAGGTGGCGGCGTTGATCAGCAAAGCCGTTGATGCGGATCCAACTGATGCGGTGCCACGCGTGCTGCTGATTGAGTATTACGTGGGTCAGAAAGATCTCAAGCAGGCGATGTCCGTTGCACAAAACGCCGTCACCGCGCTGCCCGACAGCCCTGAGGTTATGGAAGTACTGGGCCGGGTTCAGTTGCAGTCGGGCGAGCAAAACCAGGCACTCGCAAGCTTCAATAAGCTCGCTGGCATGCAACCGCTGTTGCCCAAACCGCATCTACTGTTGGCCGAAGCGCACATGGTCGCCAAAAACAAGGATGGTGCCGCCCAAAACCTGCGCAGGGCACTGGACATCAAACCTGACCTGATTGAAGCGCAGCGCGGCCTGGTCATGCTCAATCTGGACGCAAAAAAGTATACCGAAGCGTTGAGCATTGCGCGCACGGTGCAGACGCAGCGCCCCAAAGAGGCCATCGGCTATATTTTGGAAGGTGACATCGGTTCGGCGCAAAAGAAATGGGACGATGCGGCCACTGCTTTCAAAGCGGGGTTGAAAGCAGCTCCCTCATCCGAGCTTGCTATCAAGTTACACGCCATCACATCGGCGAGCGGCAAAGCAGCAGAAGCCGACAAATTCTCGGCGGCCTGGGTCAAAGATCACGCCAGTGATGCCGCATTCCAGTTTTATCTGGGAGACCTCGGTATCGCCCGCAAAGACTACGCTGCCGCAGAGAAAAACTACAGCGCGGTCGTGAAGTTGCAGCCCACCAACGCGGCGGCGTTCAACAACCTGGCGTGGGTGACGGGCAAGTTGAACAAGCCCGGTGCCATCGAGTTTGCGGAAACGGCCATCAGGCTCGCACCCAACCAGCCCGCTTTGATGGACACCCTGGCGATGTTGTTGTCAGACAAAAACGAATATGCCAAAGCCGTGGAGTGGCAAACCAAAGTCGTCGCCGCGCAACCCCTGAACGCCTTGTTCAAGCTCAATTTGGCGAAGATTCACATCAAAGGCGACAAGAAAGACTTGGCCCGCAAAGAACTGGATGAGTTGGCGAAGCTGGGTGACAAATTTTCGGGGCAGGCTGAAGTGGCTGGGTTATTGAAAACGCTTTAAATGAAATACTGTCGAAAATTTTTACAGCACATCGCCATCGCACTAAACTGAGATCGGCTTTGTGGTGATAAATCTTTTTTTAATCAACAAGTTAAGCCACCTCTTACGTGATGGCTTGGAAATTGCTTCATCCTACTGAAAGGTGTTAGCTCGCCGTGACCCAACAGGTAGTGCGAGTTGTTTTCTGGTGATAGTGGAATTTAGAAGGCGGCGCATCGCTAAACTTCTATTCAACTTTGAACGCAGTCCCTAGTTTTAATTTTTGCGGGTGGTGTGCCATGTCTAAAGATATAAATACTCAATCATCAGCCGATGACCTCAGCGCGAGCGCAAGCACACACGTCGCCAAGGCGCACGATTCGGCTGATGCGGCGGTCAGTGTCGGTCGGCGCAGGCTCGCGCGGCTCGGTCTAGGCGCTGCTCCCATTGTGATGACCCTGGCCAGCCGCCCCGTTTTCGCCGGGCAATGCCTTTCCAACATGATGTCAGGCAACCTCTCCAATCCAAACCGTGGGAATTGCGCCAAAGGATGGAGCCCGGGTGGTTGGGGGCAGCCAGGTGGTAACGTTCACATCTATACGACTATTGGCGCTTGGACTGCAATTGGCTTGGACTACAACACGGCAACGATGCAAAATGTTCCGGCGGTGCTTAACAAAGACAGCGTACCTTTAAACACTCTTTTGAAAACGTTGCTAACGGTTCCGCAGACAGGGCAATTGACGCGGCATTTTGTGTGTGCTTACTTCAACGCGAAACTTAGCGCGTTGGCTGGCAGTACGTTTACATACATTCTCACCACGCAACAGGTTCTTGATATGGCCACCGGCGTGATCGGAATTCCGGTGGGTGCGCCTGGGTATCCGGGCAATTTCAATACTTTCTTTGACTCAACCTGGCAATAGCGAAGCGCGGGTAACCGCAGCGCGAATGTCGCGTTGGTTTTCCAGTGGTTCGGTAGTCCACTGAAGCGCAAAGGAAATGCGTTAGAGTAAGACCTTTCTTCAAGCAAAGAATCGCGTCTTGCAAAATTTCAGCCTGATCCCCAACCTGGAAATTCTCAAGCGAACCTGGGACGGTGAGTGCGTTGTTTATCTGACAACCTCCCGGGAAACACATTTGTTGAGCGCCCCCTGCGCCCACTTGCTGGAAGTCTTGCCGCAGGGGTCTATTGCGTTTGACGTGTTGCAAGATCGCTTGCAGTTGTTTGCAAGCGATGCAGACGCGCAAGAGGTTTCAGATCTCGCTCACGAAATTGTCAGTACGCTCACCAGGATCGGAATCATTGAAACCGTTGAGGACGCATCCTGAGCCTGTCATCGCTAAGCCCCTCTGAGGTTTCCAACCGCCTTGCTGGCCAAGGGCTGAACCTCACCATTGGTCGATTTGATATTGCGCTAACGTCGCGCTTGCCGCACGTCAATCGCGGGGTTGTTCAACTTTATGGCGATTTCCCGCTCAGTCCTGACAGTGCATTGATCGATTTTCGAATCGATATTGCCTCGCCAAGCCTTTTAAGGCGCTGGTTCCGGCCGCAAGTCAACTTCAACTTTGATGGCGTTCGCCCCTTTAAACCGCTGCCGATCAACCAGGCGTTTGCCATGTTTGAGTGGGGCTTGAATTGGGTCATCGCGAACCATGCGCACCAATTCGCCATCGTGCATGCAGCCACGGTCGAGAAGAACGGGCGAGGCTATATTTTTCCAGGAGCACCCGGCAGCGGTAAAAGTACGCTGTGTGCTGCCTTGGTGTGCCGGGGCTGGCGCCTGCTTTCCGATGAGATGGCGTTGATTTCGCTGACCGACGGGTTACTTTGGCCTATCCCACGACCGGTGAGTTTGAAAAACGCTTCGATAGAAATCATTCGCAAATTCGGCAACACTGCGGCGCTTGGCGACCTGGTTCTCGGCGATGTGGTGGCAGACACGGCCAAAGGCAACATTGCGCATATGCGCCCGCCGAAGTTCAGTGTGATGGCGTCCAAGGTTCCAGTGGCACCGTTTGCGGTGGTGTTTCCGACCTACCGAGCGGGCGCAAAAACCGAGTACCTTGAAATCTCCAAGGGCCAAACCTTGATGCGGCTGGCTGAAAACTGTTTCAACTACCCGGTTCTTGGCGCGGCTGGGTTCAATTGCCTGGCCGATGCGGTCGAGAAGTCGCGCTGCCACACGGCCGTCTACTCTGAGCTTGACGACATCATCGCCTCGCTGGAGCAGTAACGCATGCCGTTTGCTGACTACGACGACCACCCTCTGATTCGGTACCTGCGCAATCCCCATAGCGCTTTGGCCTTCAGCGCCGCTGAATGGGAACGTCTGCTTCGTGCCGCGCGGCATGGCTATTTGCTAAGCCGCGTGGCGTGGCTGGCTGCACAAGATGCATTGATCACGCAACTGCCCGAGAAAATTCAATTTCACTTCCATAGCGCCATGCGCGTGGCGGACAGTCAAGCGATCAGCGTCAATTGGGAAGTGGCCCAAATGCAGAAGGCGCTGCGTGAACCTGCCATCCCGTTCGTGCTTTTGAAGGGCGGCGCGTACATCAAGGGCCAGTTCGCTGCTGCGCCTGGCCGATTGCTCTCTGACATTGACATCATGGTTCCGAAAGACCGCCTGAACGACGCAGAGAAGGCGCTGTATGGCGGTGGTTGGTTTCCGACCAAGCTTAACGCCTACGACCAGCGCTATTACCGTGAGTGGATGCATGAGCTACCGCCGATGCAGCACCTGGGGCGCGGCACCACGCTTGATTTGCACCACACAATTTTGCCGCCCACGGCATTGTTGAAGCCTGATGTCAACCTGCTTTGGAAGGCTGCCTGCCCTGTGGAGCATGAAAAGGGTGTGTTCGTACTGGCACCTGTTGACATGGTGCTGCACAGCGCCACCCATTTGTTTCACGACGGAGAGCTTGAGCACGGCCTGCGTGACCTGGTTGATATGGATGCACTCATCCGTCAATTCTCAGTGCAACCGCAGTTCTTTGCCGCCTTGATCGAGCGGGCACAGACACTGCATCTCGGTCGGCCGTTGCATTACGCGTTGACCTACTGCAAACTCTTTTTGCACACCCCAATTCCTGAAACGATTTTTTCGCAGGCAGTGGGCCTTGGCAGCCAGTCGGTGATGATCAGAAACATCATGGATGTTGTGGTGCTGAGCAGTTTAGGCAGCATTCTGCAAGCCAAGCCTAGCGCCTTGTCCCGCACGTCCCAGTTCGCCATGTATGTGCGCTCACACTATTTGAGAATGCCAATGCGCCTCTTGGTGCCTCACCTTATTCGTAAACAATTCACGGCCGACGAAGATGCGCGTTAGCGCAGGAGCTGTCTGAACTATCATTTAGTCTGACATAGAAGGCGAGGCATTATGGGTACTGTGGCAGACTCAGCATCAGATTGGTTCAGGGCGCGTATCGCTGGGGTGGTGAAGACCGTCGCGCGTAGTCTTTTGCTGATTTCCCTTGGGGCAGTCGCGCAAACTTCGTCGTCTGGACTCATTGACGTTGTGGCGCGCGTCAAACCCTCCATCGTCATCGTCGGCACCTTCAAGGCCACCAACAGCCCGCGATTCACGTTGCGCGGCACGGGTTTTGTCGTAGGGGATGGGAATTTTGCGGTGACCAACGCCCATGTCATCCCAGAAGGCCTCGAAAAAGACCCAGAATCCAAAATCGTGATCCAGGTGCGAACGCCGCAGAATGAGCTGCAAGCCCGTTTGGCCACGGTTTTAGAAATCGACAAACCGCGCGACTTGGCTTTGTTGCAGTTTGACGGGCCGCCAGTGCCCAAACTCAGCATCCGAGACTCTGATGCGGTGCGCGAAGGGCAGTCGATCGCTTTCATGGGATTCCCTATCGGTGGTGCCCTGGGGTTTTCGCCCGTCACGCACCGAGGGATCATCTCGTCGATCACGGCGATTGCCATTCCATCATCCAACGCGACCCAGCTCAACGCCCGCAACGTCGCCAGCCTGCGAAGCGGCGGGTTTAACGTCTTTCAACTGGATGCCACCGCCTACCCCGGCAATAGCGGTGGCCCGATGTTTGATGCCGACACGGGCGAGGTGATCGGCGTGATCAACATGGTGTTTGTCAAAGGCACCAAAGAATCCGCGTTGACAAACCCCTCAGGCATCAGCTACGCGATTCCGTCCAAATACCTGATGGAGCTGCTGGCGCGGCACAAAGTGAAGTAGACACCACGGGGAGTCTTTTTGGCTTTCATTGGGCATCGAGTTCATTGCGCGGCGCGAACCGATAAACTGGAAAACTATTTCAAACGTAAACAAGGTCATCCTATGAAACCGTCTGAAGCTCTGGCTGTTCACAGGAACAGTATCCGCCTTATCGTGTCGTCACATCGGGCGTGCAACCCACGGGTTTTTGGGTCGGTCGTCCACGGGGACGATACGCAAGACAGTGACCTGGATATCTTGATTGACCCCACTGCCGACACCAGCCTGTTTGACATTGGTGCAATTCGTCATGAGCTGCTTCAGCTGCTGGGCTTGCCGGTTGATGTAGCAACACCGAAGGTGCTGCCCGAGAAATTTCGTGCAATCGTGCTGGCTGAGGCCGTTCCGATATGAGTCGAGCCAAGCAGCGGCTGGTTGACTACGTGGAAGACCTCGCAAAATGACCTTCAAGGGTTGCACACACAGGTTCTGCGGCTGCTTGAG
>JANNFW010000776.1:0-8269 GCA_031380235.1 Rhodoferax sp.
GCGCACCCCGAGTTGCTGGTGCTGGGCTATTTGCTCAACCAGCGGCTGATCACGTCAGCGCAAGACGTTGAATCGATCACCGTCGATTGGGAGGTTGGCGCTGCCGCCGTCAAAACGCGCAGCGGGATTGTCGACATCGAGGCCAAAACCGCCAAGCGCGTCGTCACCACCGGCTGCGGCCAGGGCAGCGTGTTTGGCGACATGATGGGCGACATCGACAGTATCCGCCTGCCTGAGGCCAGCCTAACGCAGACTCAGCTTTACGGCATCGTCAATGCGATTCGTCTGAAAGAAAGCACCTACAAATCAGCAGGCTCGGTGCATGCATGTGCGCTGTTCCAAGGCGACGCGTTACTCACCTTCGTGGAGGACGTTGGTCGTCACAACGCGATTGACACTATTGCAGGCTGGATGAGCATGCAGGACGGTATGCGAAGTGCCGACAAAATCTTCTACACCACGGGCCGTTTGACCAGCGAGATGGTCATCAAGTCCGCGCAGATGGGCGTGCCTATCGTCATCTCGCGCAGCGGCATCACGCAAATGGGCCTGGCCGTGGCCGCGCGCTTGGGGCTGTGCGCGATTGGCCGCGCGACTAACAAGCGGTTCTTGGTTTACAGCGGTGTGGATCGGCTGGTATTGCAAAGCGGACTGAGCCCGTCTGAACTGGGGCTGGGACGCGATTGACAGGTTTTGAGAGAAAATTTTAAAAATAAACCTGCAAGTTAATTTTGCTCGTCAAAATGACAAAAACTGTAAATTTTAGAGTATTTATCACCTCTAGCTCTCGTATATTGCGCGTGAATAGCTATAAATATGATAGTAAAATAGCGGCGTTGAGTCATACGGCATCAGCCATGTCAATCTGCTCCATTACCAATCCGCCACGCAGGCTTACACGCTATACGGTAACGTAGCGCCCATGAGCATTTCATTCTGGCAATTGGGCTGGCGCACTTTGTGGCGGGATTTCCGCTCGGGTGAACTCAAACTTTTGATTCTGGCGGTGACGCTGGCGGTGGCGGCACTGACGGCCGTCGGATTCTTTGCGGATCGCTTGAAGGGCGGCCTACAGCGGGATGCGTTGCAATTGCTGGGCGGCGACGCAGTGGTCTCCAGCGACAACGCCACGCCCGCCGCGTTTGCCGCCAAGGCCCGCGCGCTGGGCTTGACGACAACTCAGACGCTGGGTTTCCCCACCATGGGCCGTGCGCCAGATACGCAAGGCGGTGCTTCGAAGTTGGTAGCGCTTAAGGTCGTGGATACGGGTTATCCGCTGCGGGGAAACTTGCGCATCAGCGACAAACCGGGCGGCGCTGAAGTCAAAACCCGCGAGATCCCCAAGCCCGGAGAGGCCTGGATTGACGCGTCGCTGCTCGATACGCTGAACCTCAAGATGGGCGATGCGCTGCTGCTGGGCGATGCGACGTTTCGCATCAGCACCGTCATCGTGATTGAGCCAGACCGAGGGGCGGGCTTCATGAGCTTCGCGCCGCGCGTCATGATCAATAAGGCCGATGTCGCAGCAACCGGGCTGATCCAGCCCGCCAGTCGTCTCACCTACCGAATGGCCGTGGCGGGCGAGGCCGCACAGGTCGAGCCGTTTGTCAAATGGGCGCTGGATGAAGTGAAGAAACCCGACGTTCGTGGCGTGCGGCTGGAGTCGCTGGAGGGCGGTCGCCCCGAGATGGGCCGCACGCTGGATCGCGCCGAGAAGTTTTTGAACCTCGTTGCGCTTTTGGCGGCATTGCTCAGCGCCGTAGCCGTGGCCTTGGCCGCGCGGGGCTTTGCTGCCAGCCATCTGGACGATTGCGCCATGCTGCGCGTGCTCGGTTTGAGTCAGCGCACCATCGAGTTGAGCTATGCGTTGGAGTTTGCGTTGATCGGCCTGTTCGCAAGCGGTTTGGGCGTGCTGGTGGGCTATGCCGTTCATTTTGGATTTGTGCTGCTGCTGGCCGGGCTGGTCGAGGCATCATTGCCCGCAGCGACGATTTGGCCCGTGCTGTTTGGCCTGGGCATGGGCTTGACGCTGCTGTTTGCGTTTGGCTTACCGCCGGTTTTGCAACTCGCGCAAGTGCCGCCGCTGCGGGTAATTCGGCGTGATGTCGGCAATCTCAAGCCCGCGTCCTTGGGCGTGCTGGCCGTGGGCGTGGCGGGGTTTTGCGCGCTGCTGTTGGCTGCCAGCAGTGATCTGAAACTGGGGCTGATTGCCGTGGGCGGTTTTGCCGGCGCGGTGGTCGTATTCGCGGGCTTGGGTTGGGTCGCAGTGAAGCTGTTGCGCATGAGTGTGAATGAATCCACCGCACCGCGCTGGTTGATGCTTGCGACCCGGCAAGTGTCGGCCCGCCCGGCTTACGCCGTGGTGCAAATCAGCGCACTGGCCGTCGGCATGCTGGCGCTGATCCTGCTGGTGCTGCTGCGCACCGACTTGATCAACAGCTGGCGCAGAGCCACGCCGCCGGATGCGCCGAACCGTTTTGTCATCAACGTCATGCCCGATCAAGGCGATGCATTTCAAAAATCGTTGACTGATGCGGGCGTGGCCAAGTTCGATTGGTTCCCGATGATTCGTGGTCGCCTGGTGGCTGTTAATGACAAAGCCGTCAACCCCGACGACTTTGTGGACGACCGCGCCAAGCGCATGGTGGACCGCGAGTTCAACCTGTCCACCAGCGTCACCCGGCCTGCGCACAACGAACTGGTGGGCGGTAAGTGGGTGGACAACGAGGCCGGAGCCATCAGCGTCGAAGAAGGCATCGCCACCACACTGGGCGTGAAGCTGGGCGACAGCCTGCGGTTTGACATGGGCGGCGTTTTGGTTGATGCCAAAATCACCTCGCTGCGCAAGGTTGATTGGGGTTCGATGCGGGCGAATTTCTTCGTCATCTACCCCGTGAAATCGCTGCCAGACGTGCCGACCACGTACATGAGCGCGTTCAAGGCGCCAGTGACGCAGGGCTTTGACAATGCACTGGTGCGCCAGTTTCCCAACATCACCAATGTCGATCTGACCATCACGCTGACGCAAATTCAGCGCGTGCTCGATCAGGTGATTGGCGCGGTGGAGTTCTTGTTTGGCTTCACGCTGGCCGCTGGCTTGGTCGTACTGTTTGCAGCCGTTACGGCCACGCGCGAAGAGCGCGCACGCGAGTTCGCCATCATGCGCGCGGTGGGTGCGCGTGGGTCGCTGTTGCGCCAGGTGCAGCGCGCGGAGCTGGCCGGTGTGGGTATGCTGGCGGGCTTCTTGGCTTCTATTGTTGCGGCGATTGTGGGTTGGGGCCTGGCCAAATATGTGTTCGAGTTTGAATGGACTGTATCGCCCTGGGTGCCACTGATCGGTGCACTGGCAGGAGCCGTGCTGGCTTTGATGGCAGGGTGGTGGGGCCTGCGCGAGGTGCTGCGCCGTCCGGTAGTGGAGACTTTGCGCAGGGCGCCCCAGTAAAATTGACCGATGCAAATTCAAGAAAAACCCAAGTTCGACATGCCGTTCGAGTGGATGGGCGGCGAAGCCAAAGTCAAGGCACTGGTGGATCGTTTCTATGACCTGATGGATCTGGAGCGCGGCTACACCCAGCTTCGCGCCGTGCATGGCAATGACCTTCAAGGCTCGCGCGACAAGCTCTTCTGGTTCCTGTGCGGCTGGCTCGGCGGCCCGCAACATTACACCGACCGTTTCGGCCACCCCATGCTGCGTGCGCGCCACATGCACGCCAAAATCGGCATTCAAGAGCGCGACCAGTGGCTGGCCTGCATGGATCAGGCGATGGGCGATTTGGAGGTTGATGAGGCCCTGCGCAAGCGGCTGAACGAGTCGTTTTTCCAGACGGCGGACTGGATGCGTAACGTCAACGTTTGATCATGGTTTGATGGATGCGCAAATAGAAGCGGCCCTTCTTACCCTCATCCGCCAGCGCGGGCCACTCGCCAGTGCCTGCCCGTCTGAGGTGGCGCGTCAAATAGCACCGCAGGACTGGCGCGCGCTCATGCCGCGTGTGCGGGCGGTGGCGAGCTCACTGGCGCAGGCAGGCTTGCTTGAAATTGCCCAGCGTGGCAAAACGGTGTCGCCGCAGGGGCCATGGCGCGGGCCGATTCGGGCTCGTCTGCCTGCGTCCTAAACCACCGAAGCACTATGGTTTTTGGTACGGCACCAGCAGTTGTGCTTTGCGCAGCATCGGGAAGTGTTTGGCGTTGAGCGTCAGCAAAACTCGCCTTGTGTCAAGTGCCGTCGCGGCAATCAAGGCATCGTTCAAACCCGAACCGTGCGTTTTTCCCCAATCGCGCCGCAGCAACCCGCCTTGCATGGCGATGGACGCACTTAAGCCTATCAACTCAAAGGTGGCCAAGAGTGTCTCCAGTGCCTTGCGCTCGGAGCCTTCGCGAACGCCCGCGTGCAATTCGGCGACGGACACCACGCTTAACGCGCAGTCATCCGGCAGCTTGTCGAACAGCTTCTGCGCACTGGTGTGGCCACGCAGAAAGTCGATCAGCACATCAGTGTCCAGCAGGCACGGTTTGACCGTGGTGTTGACGGTTGAAACCATCTTCTAGAAACGACGATCTTCCTGACGCAGCGTAGCGAGCGATGGCGCGCTTGCATTGTCAGACCAGGCGGCAAAGGCCTGGCTGCGCAAGGCGCGTTTGTCCAGCGGGGCCTGGCGGGCCAAGTATTCGTCCAATGCCTCGCGGATCAACGCACTTTGCGTGGTGCTGCGCGCACGGGCAAAGTTGGCCAGGTTGCCCAAGTGGTCTTCGCTGAGGTAGATTTGTGCGCGGTGCATCGCTATACTTTACTTAAAATTTAGGGTGTATGTTTATGGTGTATGTCATTTTAGCACCTCAATTCGTACCCGGCGACTGCGTCAACAGCACCACCAGCGCCCCCGCGCCGCCATCGGCTGGCTTGGCCTGCACAAAGGCCAGCACTTCCTTCTTTTGCACCAGCCAGCTTTGCACCCGGCTCTTGAGGATGGGGGCTTTGCCGGGCGATCCCAAGCCCTTGCCATGCACCACGCGTACGCAGCGGATGCCGTGTTTGTGCGCTTCGCGGATGAAGTGGCTCAGGGCCTCGCGCGCGTCGTCGCGACGCAGGCCGTGCAGGTCGAGCTGGCGTTGGATGCTCCAGTCGCCCCGGCGCAATTTGCGCGTCACGTCGGTGCCGATGCCGGGGCGGCGGAAGCTCATATGCTCGTCAGACTCCATCAGCGTGCCGATGTCAAACTCGTCGCTGATGGCTTCGATCAGGACGGCCTGCTCGTCCAGCTCAGCTTGGCGGGCGATGGGCTCGGGCCGCGTCTTGACGATGACTGCACGGCGCTTGTCGGGCAGGGGGTTCACAACCCCGGCGGCGTTGACGAACAGGTTTCTCTCGGCGGCCAGTTTGGCGGCAACGCGTGCACGCTCGGCAGCCAGCAGCGCCTGCTCTTTCGCGCGTGCCTCAATCTCTTTTTTTACGCCCTGCAAGCCCGCCAGAGAGGTGACTTTCAATGGCTTCAAAGTAGACCTTTCTCGGCGAATGAAAAGACTTCGCCCGTGCCCACAACAACGTGATCCGTCACCGGAATGTCGATCAATGCCAAAGCGGCTTTGAGCACGCGCGTGAGCGACTCATCCGCAGGCGAAGGCTCGGCCGAGCCGCTGGGGTGGTTATGCGCCAGCACCACGCTGCCTGCTTGGTGGTGCAAGGCACGCAGCACCACCTCGCGTGGGTACACGCTGGTGTGTGTGAGGGTGCCCCGAAACAGCTCTTCCATCGCGATCATGCGGTTTTTAACATCGAGAAACATCACCGCAAACACCTCTTGCGTTTTGCCGGACAGTTGCAACTGAAGATATTCCTTGACGGCACCTCGTGTGGCGAATGCGGTGCGGCTCTTCAACTGCTGCGCCATCGCGCGGCGCGCCAACTCCAGCACGGCCAATATCTCGGCACGCTTGGCGGGCCCTAAGCCCTTGACGCGTTTCAAATCATCGCCACTGGCGTGTAGCAGCCCCGCAATGCCGTCAAAACCCGCTTCGCCCGCACTGTTGGTTTTAAGGTGCAGCAGTTCATCGGCCATTTGCAACACGCCTTTGCCAGCAATGCCAGTGCGCAACAGCAGGGCCAGCAGTTCGGTATCGCTTAAGGCAGCGGGGCCACGCGCCAGCAGCTTTTCTCGCGGGCGGGCATCGGCAGGGAGGGATTTAATGGACATGAAGATGACAAGGCCTATGTTCAGCGCTGCAAGCACAGGCTTTCTACAATAGAGCCATGATTATCGAGAGTTCTCAGACCCCAGTTGTTGCCAAGGTTGACCCAGGCTCGTTCCTCACCTTGCACTACCGCCTGGCCGGGCCTGCGGGCGATATCATCAACACCTTCGCGGGTAAGCCCGCCACGCTCTCGCTGGGCACGGGTGAGCTGTCGCCGGCGGTCGAGCAATGCCTGCTGGGGCTGACGGAAGGCACCCGCGCGACGTTTGAGCTGCCAGCAGGTGCCGCATTTGGCGAACGTAAAGAGGATATGCAGCAGTGGGTGGCGCGCAAGCTGCTGACCCAGCTCGGCGACCCATTGGAGACCTACCGGGTGGGTGACGTAGTGCAGTTCCCCACGCCCGATGGTCAGAGCCAGTACGCTGGGGCCGTGGTGCGTGTCGGAAATGATGACGGTGGTGATGCAATTCTGTTTGATTTCAACCATCCGCTGGCAGGCCAGCCGGTGACGTTTGAAGTGCATTTGATTGGAGTGTTATGAACGCAGCGCCACAAGAAATAATTTTGGCTGAGCCCAGAGGCTTTTGTGCAGGGGTTGACCGCGCGATTGAGATTGTGGAGCGTGCGTTGACGAAATTTGGCCGCCCGATCTACGTGCGTCACGAGATCGTGCACAACACTTATGTGGTGAACGACCTCAAGGAAAAGGGCGCGATCTTCATTGAAGAGTTGGCCGATGTGCCACCCGGTGCCACGCTGGTCTTCAGCGCGCACGGCGTGAGCAAGGCGATTCACAACGAGGCGCATGCCCGGGGTTTTCAGATTTTTGATGCCACCTGCCCACTCGTCACCAAAGTGCACGTGGAAGTGGCCAAGCTGCACAAAGAGGGCTACGAGTTCATCATGATTGGTCACAAAGGGCATCCCGAAGTGGAGGGCACCATGGGCCAGTTGAGCAGCGGCATCCATCTGGTGGAGGACGTCGCGGATGTTGCCACGGTGAACCCGTCGCAAACCAGCAAGCTCGCCCTCGTGACGCAAACCACCTTGAGCGTGGACGACGCCGCCGAGATTGCCGCTGCCGTGAAGGCGCGCTTCCCCCGCGTGCGCGCACCCAAGCAGCAAGACATTTGCTACGCCACGCAGAACCGCCAAGACGCAATAAAAGTGATGTCGCCCCAGGTTGATTTGATGATCGTGGTCGGCAGCCCCACCAGCTCCAACAGCAACCGTCTGGCTGAATTGGCTCGTAAATTGGGCGTTCAAAGCTACATGGTTGATAGCGCGGATGAATTGCAACCCAAGTGGCTTGAAGGTCGCCAGCGGGTCGGGCTGACTGCCGGTGCATCGGCCCCTGAGATTTTGGTCAAGCAGGTGATTGACCGCATCAAGGCGCTGGGGGCGGTGTCGGTGCGCAAAATGGATGGGATACAGGAGACCATCAAGTTCCCATTGCCAAAAGGATTGAAAGTGGATGGCGTGAAGTCATGAACCTCGACGTCTTGCGTGATGAAATTGACGCGGCGGTAGGCCGATTAAGCGGTCACAGCGAATTTTTGCGCGAAACGCCGCTGCTTAAATTACCCGGCAGCGCTTTCAACATCCCCTGCGCCGAAGTCTGGCTCAAGCTCGAACAATTGCAGGTGGGTGGCAGTTTCAAAGCGCGCGGCATGTTGAACCGAATGCTGGCCAACCCGATCCCCAACAGCGGGGTGATCGTGGCATCGGGCGGCAACGCGGGCATTGCCACCGCTGTTGCCGCACAGGCACTGGGCGTGCCGTGCGAGGTGTTTGTACCCACGGTGTCCAGCCCTGCCAAGCAAGCCAAGCTGCGCGAGGTGGGGGCTACCGTGGTGGTCACGGGTGCTGCGTATTCAGAAGCGCTGCAAGCCTGCCTGGCGCGCCAGAGCGAGACGGACGCGCTGATGACGCATGCCTACGATCAGGTCGAGGTGGTAGCGGGCGCAGGCACGCTTGCGCGCGAGATCGAGATGCAGGGCGGTGTGCCGCACAGCGTGCTGGTCAGTGTGGGCGGAGGCGGTTTGATCGGCGGCGTGGCGGCCTGGTTTGCGGGGCGAAG
>JANNFW010000787.1:0-4435 GCA_031380235.1 Rhodoferax sp.
AAGGAACTGGATCAATGAACAAAATCTATCCCAGTGCGGCCAAAGCGCTTGAAGGCATCGTCAAAGATGGCCAACTGCTCGGCGTAGGCGGCTTTGGCCTGTGCGGCATCCCGGAGGCGCTGATTGAAGCGGTCAAAGCCAGCGGTGCGCAGAACCTGACGGCCATCTCCAACAACGCGGGGATTGACGACTTTGGCTTGGGCAAGCTGCTGCAAACGCGCCAAGTCAAAAAGATGATTGCCAGCTACGTCGGTGAGAACAAAGAGTTTGAGCGCCAGTATCTAGCGGGCGAACTGGCGCTGGAGTTCACGCCGCAAGGCACCCTGGCAGAAAAGCTGCGTGCGGGCGGCGCGGGCATCCCGGCTTTTTTCACCAAAACCGGTGTCGGCACGATGGTGGCCGAGGGTAAAGAGCTGCGCGAGTTTGATGGCGAAACCTATGTGATGGAGCGATCACTCGTGCCTGATGTGTCGCTGGTCAAGGCTGCTGTGGCCGACAAAAGCGGCAATTTGCGCTTCAATTTGACGGCGCGTAATTTCAACCCGGCCGTGGCGATGGCTGGAAAAATCTGCGTGGTTGAGGTCGAAAAAATTGTTGAAGTCGGCGAACTGGCACCGGATGACATTCACCTGCCGGGCATCTACGTGCACCGTATCGTGCTGAATGCCACGCCCGAGAAACGCATCGAAAAACGCACGATCACTGAAAAAATTACCGAGAAAGCAGGGGTCTGAATATGAGCTGGTCACAAGATCAAATGGCTGCCCGCGCGGCGCACGAACTCGAAGATGGTTTTTACGTCAACTTAGGTATCGGCATCCCCACGCTGGTCGCCAATTTCGTGCCTGCTGACAAAGAAGTCTGGTTGCAATCCGAGAACGGCATGCTGGGCATTGGCCCGTTCCCGATCGAATCCGAAGTCGATGCCGACCTGATCAACGCCGGCAAGCAAACCGTGACGACGATCAAAGGCAGCAGCATTTTTGGCAGCCATGACAGCTTTGCCATGATTCGCGGCGGCAAGATCAATTTATCAATCCTGGGCGCAATGCAGGTCAGCGAAAAAGGCGACTTGGCCAACTGGATGATCCCCGGCAAGATGGTCAAAGGCATGGGCGGCGCAATGGATTTGGTCGCAGGCGTCAAACGCGTCATCGTGCTGATGGAGCACGTCGCCAAAAAGAAAGACGGCACTGAGGATTTGAAGATTCTCAAAAATTGCACGCTGCCGCTCACAGGCGTTGGCGTGGTGGACCGCATCATCACCGATCTGGCGGTGATGGATGTCACGCCTGCGGGCTTGAAGGTGATCGAGATGGCGCCGGGCGTGACGCGCGAGGCGTTGCAGGCGAAGACGGGGGTTGCGCTGGTTTGATCTTCGATCCGGGATAAGCACGGTTCCACTCGCTACCGCTGAAGTAGCCGCACACACAAAACCGTACATATAAAGCTGGTCAAACCAATCTAAGCCAAGCCAGACAAGGTTTTTTCTTTTATACTGTATAAAAATACAGTTAAATCGAAAAACCATGTGCAGCGCGTTTTCAACTCCTATTCCGCTGGATCAACCCTGCGGCCAAGCCTTGGGCCGCAAGCTGTTGCGCACAGGTAAAGCGAGCAAGACAAATAGTGGCATCGCAGCATTAACCGCACTAACCGCTTTAACAGGTGTCTGGCGGGCAAAGGACATGACACGCGACGAGCGTGTTTGCTCCAGCGGCTATCCCGCCTTGGACGCTGAGCTGCCCGGTGGCGGTTGGCCCTTGGGGGCCATGGTGGAGCTGCTGCAAGTCGATGCTGCTCAACATGTGTGGCAACTGCTGGCACCCGCGTTGGCGCGGCAGATACAAGCTGGCCCGCAGGCCGTGGTGCTGGTGGGTGCCCCGGCCATGCCGTTTGGCCCCGGCTTGGCCGCACGCGGGCTAGACCCGCAGCGCCTGCTGTGCGTGCAGGCTGAGAGCTTGGCGCAACGTCTGTGGGTGGCCGAGCAGGCCTTGCGCTGCGCGGATGTGGCGGCGGTTTTGGTGTGGTTGCCTCACACAGGTTCTGCGCGGGGAGGATCGGCCGACTTGCAAATGCAATTGCGTCGCTTGCAGATCGCCGTACCGCCCCAAGGCCTGCTGTTTGCCCTGCGCCCGCTGGCAGCTCAAGCAGAGGCCTCGTGCGCGCGCCTGCGCTTGAGTGTGCAGACCGGTGGTGTGGCGGGTGGCTTGCTGGGTAGTTTGGCTGATCGCTTGCAGATCCACATCCTCAAGCGGCGTGGGCCACCGCCTTTGCTGCCGGTTGAGCTGCCGCCGCATCCCCAGCGGTTGGCCGATTTGCTGGCGGCACGGCATCAGCCACTGTCAACGCCTTCAATGCCTCCAGCGTCTTTGCCGCAAAGCGCTCCTGCCCAGGGCCAGAGGTTTGCCCGTCCTTATGTCAACATCCCTGCCCGCACACTGGATCGCGCTGTCACCGCCTGAGCCTGACGGCCCTCTGTGGCGCTTACAGGCCTTGCGCTTCACACCGCATGTGGCGCAGGTGCAAAAGCTGCTGCTACTGGAGGTGGCCGCCAGCGAGCGCTTGTTTGGCGGGCGGCGCGCCTTGCTCAATCAATTCTTTCGCGTCAATGGCGTGCTGGCCCGCATTCCCTGGCAGCAGGCAAGCTCCTCGTTGAGCGCCATGGGCCTGCTGCGCTGCCAGCGCTTGGGCTTGGCACGGCCCGCGCTGGTGCCCGATGGTCTGCCGCTCTTGACGCTGGATGCCGCGCAGGCGCATGTGGCCACCCTGGAGCGCATGGGCGTGCGCACCTGGGGGCAACTGCGGGCGCTGCCCCGCGACGGCGTAGCGCGGCGCTTTGGCGCGGCCCTGCTCGATGCCCTGGATCAAGCCTGGGGCCAGCGGCCCGAGCGCCACACCTGGCTTGCCTTGCCCAGCCGCTTTGACGAGCGGATGGACTTGCCCGCCACTGCGCACGGCATTGAGGGCCTGGCAGGCACGCTGACCCGGCTGTTGGCCCTGCTGCGGCTGTGGCTGGTGGCGCGTCAACTGGGCGTGCTGCGGCTGCAATTGCGCTGGGTGCACGACCTCAAGCGCCTGGATGGCATCGAGCTGCCGCCCCACGCGGGCCTGGCCCTGCACACCGCAGAGCCGACCCAAGACCTGGCTCACTTGCGGCGTTTGCTGGATGAACGCTTGGGCCGCACCACGCTGGCCGCCCCAGTGCGCAGCCTGCGCCTGCGCGCGGTAGAGGCGGTGCCTTGGGCCGGGGCATCGCGCAGCTTTCTGCCCGAAGACAACCGCCCCGGCGACAAGCTTCACCAGTTGGTGGAGCGCCTGGGTGCGCGGCTTGGCACACAGCGGGTGCAGCGCCTGCAACCGCAAGCCGATCATCGGCCTGAATGTCAGCAGCGTTGGGTGGATGCACAGGTCAACATACAGGTGGGTGCACAGGTGGGTGCGCAGCCAGCCAGTTTCACCGCCGATGCCCTCTATCCCCCGTGGCTGCTGCCCCAACCGCTGCCCTTGCAGGTGCATCATGAAGTGCCGCAGTACGGTGGCCCGCTGCAACGGCTGGCGCGGCTGCACCGGGTTGAAGCGGCTTGGTGGGAGGCCCCTCAGTGGGAGGCTGCGCGGCAATCCCATCCCGGGGCAGGCCCAGACTCAGGTGGTCAACCAGCCTTGCGCGATTACTTCATCGCCCACAGCCCTGAAAAAGGCTTGGTGTGGGTGTACCGCGAGCGGTTTCAATGGTTTTTGCACGGCATCTATGCATGATTTGCCACATAACCTACCAAGCCTGCAAAATAACCTGCCAGGTTATGCCGAGCTGCATTGCCTGAGCAATTTCAGCTTTCTGCGCGGGGCTTCGCACCCGCACGAGCTGGTTAGCCGCAGCTACGATTTGGGCTACGAGGCGCTGGCCATCACCGATGAATGCTCGGTGGCCGGTGTGGTGCGGGCCTGGAGCGGTTTGCGCAGCCATTTGGCATCCCTTGCCGCGCCGAATCAAACTCCTAATCAAACGCAGCCCTTTCATCTGCTGTGCGGCAGCGAATTTCACTTGGGCGACCCCGGCGCTGCATCCAGTGTGAAATCTGATGCCAATATCGACGGCTGCGCCGGGGGATGGCCCGCTGGCCCCGGCGGTCGCTTGGTGGCGATTGCGCGGCATCTGCAAGGCTGGGGCGGTTTGTGTGAATTCATCACTGCGGCACGCATGCAGGCCGATAAAGGCCATTACTTGCTCGACCCCGCCTGCCTGCCTTTGCTGGATGGCTGCGAGCTGCTTTACGCGCCGCAACGCGTCGCGCTGTGTGCCGATGGCTTGGCTGCGCATTTGGATGCCGCCCTGGGTACGCTGTTACCGCTGCTGCCGCACCCGCCCTGGTTGGCCGTCGAGCTGCCCCAGCGCATCGACGATGGCCTGTGGCTGGCCGCGCTGCGCGGGGCT
>JANNFW010000794.1:0-2666 GCA_031380235.1 Rhodoferax sp.
CGTTGAGCCGGGCTGACGCAGGGCTGTTACGCCATCCACTTCGGTTGCTGCGCTCAATTCCCCCGATGAACCGACCCAGGCCAGCACCTCGCCACGGGCGTTGTCCAGCACCACCAAGGCACCATCTTCCACATGGCGACCGCGCAGTTCGCGCAGTTGCTGTTGTAGCGTTTGCACCGCAAAGCGTTGCAGCGGGGCCCGCAGGCTGGTCGCGACGGTGGCGCTTGGGTTTGACTTGACCACCAGGCGCGCCAGATGCGGGGCGATGCCTTCATTTGTAGCGAAGGCCTTGCGCTGCAATGCGGCGGTGGTCAGAAGCTCAAGCGCATCACAGTCGCCTGCTTTCGCGGATTTGTGAGATGTCCGCAGGACGCCACAGGCCCGTTTTGCGACCTGCTTGGGCTTGGCATTGGGTGCCCGAACCAGCGCGGCGGTTATGGCTGATTCACGCCAGTCCAGCCCATGTGCCGCCTTGCCAAACAGCGTCTGGCTCAGCGCATCAATGCCCACCAGTTCGCCGCGCAAGGGTACAAGGTTGAGGTAGGCCTCCAGAATCTGATCCTTGCGCCAGGCGCGCTCCAGTGACTGGGCTGATACCGTCTGGCTGACTTTCTGGCTCAGGCTACGCCCGCCACTGCCGCGCTTCAAATCCTCGTCGAGCAAACCCGCCAACTGCATGGTGATGGTGGACGCCCCGCGCGTTTTGGTATTCCACAGGTTGGCCCACGCTGCCGCGGAGACGGCCTGCCAATCGACGCCGCTGTGCTCATAAAACCGTTTATCTTCGCTCAACACCAGTGCGGTACGCAGGGCAGGAGATATGTCAGCCAATGCAACCCACTGGCCGCGCCGTACCGTGGCGTCGGTGCGCAAACGGTGTAGCAGCTCGCCGTTGCGGTCGACGATTTGGGTGTCAGAACTCTTGTGAGCCGCTTTGACTTCGTGAAAGGCAGGCGCGGCATTTGCACAGAACGCCCAGCCGCAAATGACCAACGCAGCGATGCGGATTGAGCCATTGCGACACCAACGGTTCATAAGCTGTCAACCACGTGGCGAAGGCCGTGGTCGTCCAGCAACTGTTGTACGACGATGGCCTGAAGCTTGTCTTTGCGGCTCTTCAGGGGATCGCGATCCCTGGCTTTGCTCAAAGTGGTTTTGATGCGCACGAAGCTGTCAGGGGACGGAGCATTCATCGTTGCCATCGTGCCGCTGGTGGCCACTACCACCTGGGCGAATCGTTTGCCATCCAGCAGGGCCTGCCCGCTGGACACCTGCACCGCCCAAAAGTCGTCTTCAAACGCAGAGACGCGCAAAGGGTGCGGATCAATGCCTGCCTTGCCTTGTGCCGAGCGTCGAATAACATCAATCTCAAAACCATCAGCGTTGACGGCGGTGTATTTTTGGTCGTCGCGTAAAAGAAATGTTTTGTCCACTTTTTGGAAGATACCTAACAGCGAAGTATCCAGGCGCTGCATGGTGGTTGCGAAGTGAAGGTACTTGCGTGTGTCAAGCAGCAGATCAATGTCTTGCGTGGCAGTTGCCTCGGTTTGCACGCGAACGCCACAGGCAGTTTCATACGCATAGAGTGCGTGGGTGCCCACCGTTAAGAAATGAGATTGCAGACCCGCTTGAGCCAGCGCGTTGAGGGTGTCTACCACCACATTGGGCACACGGCCAATGCGCAGCGCGCGGTTGATGCGGGTGTGTTGGAGCACCGTAGCGCGCAGTTGCTTTTGCCGCGCCTGCGCTGCGTTCTTGCGCGCCATGAAGCGCTCATAAATCTGCTCGTTCTCTGGCGAATGCGGCCCCAGTGAAGTCTGTGCGCCCGTGACCGAAACCCTTATTAAATAGCGTCGCCCGTTTTGTGTGCGCCACGTCATGGAGCCCCGAACTTCGGCGACTGCCAGTTGCGCCGCTTCCAGCGCTCGCCAGCTTGCCTCGGCGTCAATGTACTGACGTGTTTGAGCTTCGCTCAGCGCAAAGAATTCAGGGTTTTCATAGTTGAAGTTCATTTTTTATAAATACTATGAAAATCATTATAAATCAACAAACTAGTTGATTTAAAACACCTTCACCTTACTGTTTGGCGTCTCCCCAAACATCTCTGGCGCGTACATCGCCTCCGCCCGCGAGGGCGGCAGCGAGAACTCGCCGACGTTGTTCAGGCGGATGGTGTATTCCATCTTCACCACGCCTTTGGGCAGGTACTCGTAGTAACTGCGAAATGACTCGAAGCTGCGCTCTTCAAATGCGGCCCATCCAGCACCAGTTTTCTTTTCACCCTGGGTGGCAATCTGTGAATCCCGGCCTAGGCCTCCGCCCAGAATGGTGGCACCTGCAGGGATGGGGTCGGTGATGACGGCCCACGTCATGTCGGC
Organism: Rhodoferax sp.; assembly: GCA_031380235.1. Classification (GTDB taxonomy): domain Bacteria; phylum Pseudomonadota; class Gammaproteobacteria; order Burkholderiales; family Burkholderiaceae_C; genus JANYCG01. Next base: position 2,379 of record JANNFW010000794.1, read on the forward strand.
ACTCGCGTTCACCTCCAAGGTGATGCGCAGCACGTCGCCGCGCGTGTAGCTGCCAGCGGGCAGAGCCTTGTTGGCTTGCTCAACGGGTGTGATCGTCTTCTTGATTTGATAACCCGCGCTAAAGGGTTCTTTGAGCACGATGGCGGCGACCGATTGCAGGGTGAGCCACGGTTTGCCAGCGCCCGTGTGGGTGACGGTGAGCGTGTCTTTACCGCCCTCTTTTTTCCAGGGCAAGAACATGCCGTTGTTGCGCAAGTTGCCGGGTGAAGCAGGCGCACCGAAAAACGT
>JANNFW010000798.1:0-7100 GCA_031380235.1 Rhodoferax sp.
TTGGCGTGGGTTGAGGCGGCGTATCAAGCCGATTCGATGGGCCGGCCGCATCTGGATGGTGTGAAAAGTCGGCTGCTGCAAAACACCTCCAGTCTGGCGTTCGGCGGTTCTGATCTGCAAACGGGTTACCTCGGTTGCCTGCTGGGCTCGCGCCTTGCCACGCTGCGCATGCCGGTTGCCGGTCATCCCCCGGTTCATTGGCTGTACTGAATATGACCCTCGTGAAAACACCTCTTATGAAGACGCCAGAAATCGCCGACTCTGCCTCCATGGTGGACGGCGCGTATCAGAGCATGCGTCGCAAAATTTTGGACAACCTGTGGGCGCCGGGCTACCAAGCGCTGGAGCAGGAAATCGCGCTGCAACTGGGCATGAGCCGCACGCCCGTGCGCGAGGCTTTGATTCGCCTGGCCAACGAAGGCTTGGTCGAAGTCATTCCTCGCCGGGGCATGCGCGTGCTGCCTGTGTCACCCAACGACATGAAGGAGATTTACGAAATCTTGACCGCGCTGGAATCCATGGCGGCAGAAATTCTGGCGGCCCGTCAGCCCACCGATGCTGAGCTGAAACCACTGGTGACGGCCACCAAAGCCATGCAAAAGGCGCTTGACAAAGATGACTTGGATGGATGGGCGGCGGCGGATGAGCTTTTTCACGAGCGTCTGGTGCACATGGCGGGCAACAAGATGCTGGCCGATGCGGTTTTCAGCTATTGGGATCGTGCCCACCGCGCCCGCATGTTCACGCTGCGGCTGCGGCCCAAGCCGATCAATTCAACCCAAGAGCACATGGCGCTGGTGGAGCGGCTGCGCACCGGCGACGCGCCAGGGGCGTCGCAGGCGTACCGCGAGCATCGGCAGCGCGCGGGGCGAGAGTTGCTGGGTATTTTTGAACGCTTCCGTCTTCAGCAAATGTAGATATTCGCACTTGTCCGGTGAACCCATCCATCAACTTATGAAACCCAGTTATCACATCGCAGTACTGCCTGGAGACGGCATCGGCAAAGAAGTCATGGCCGCAGCCGATCAAATTTTGAGCGCAGTCACGAAACGTATTGGCGTTGCCTTTGCACTGGACTATCAAAACGCGGGCGCGCAGCACTACCTGGACCGCGGTGTGGCCCTGCCCGAAAGCACGCTCAAGGTTTGCGAAGCGGCAGATGCGATTCTGTTTGGCGCGATGGGCTTGCCCCACGTGCGCGGGGCCGATGGCACTGAGATCATTCCCCAGCTTGATTTGCGTTTTCACTTTGATTTGTACGCGGGTGTGCGTCCTATTCGTACCTTCAAAGGGTTGCCCACGCCGCTGTCCAGCCCCAAGGCCGCAGAAATTGATTTGGTGCTGGTTCGCGAGAGCACTGAAGGCCTCTTTTACGCCCGTGGACGTGGCGATGTGCGCGGCGACACCGAGGTGTTTGACACCATGCGCATCACCCGTGCGGGCACCAGCCGCATTTGCGACTTCGCTTTCAAACTCGCGCAAAACCGCGCCCAGCGTCTGGGTCGCCCCGCGCGCGTGACCAATGTGGACAAGGCCAATGTGTTCGCGTCAATGGCGTTCTGGCGCAAGATTTTTGAGGAGTCTGCGGCGCGCCACCCCGATGTGGCGCAAGACAGCGCTTACGTCGATGCCATGGCCTTGAACCTGGTGATGAAGCCGTGGACCTATGACGTGCTCGTCACCGAGAACATGTTTGGCGACATCCTCTCGGACCTGATCGCTGCGCTGGTCGGCGGCATGGGCATGGCACCGTCGGGTGACATTGGCGACCATCACGCGCTGTTTCAACCCGCGCACGGCACTGCGCCGGACATTGCAGGGCAGGGCAAGGCGAACCCGACAGCGATGATTTTGTCAGCCGCGATGATGCTGGAGTGGTTGGCGGTGCGGCACGGCGATGCCCGGCTCGCCGATGGTGCGGACCTGGTGAATGCCGCTGTCGAGAAAGTGTTCGCTCAAGGCATCGTCAAACCGATGGAGTTTGGTGGCAGCAGCGGCACGGTGGCAGTGACCCAAGCGGTGATGGAAGCACTGGTTCGATGAAAGTCGCTGTGGTCGGCACCGGATACTTCAGCCAGTTTCACCTGGAGGGCTGGCACGGGCTGCCTCAGGTGACTTTGGCTGTAGTGTGCGATCTCGATCAGGTTAAAGCGACTCGTCTCGCGGCACGGTTTGGAGTCGCCCAGGTGTTTGACGAAGTAGCGCAGATGCTGGATGCCACGCAGCCCGATTTGGTCGATGTGGTGCTGCCGCCAGCAGCGCAATCGGCAGTTTTGAAGGAAGTCATCGCGCGGGGCATTCCGGTCATTTGCCAAAAACCGTTTGGTGTTGACTATGCGCAAGCCGTTGAGTTGACCGAGCAGGCCGAGGCCGCCCGTGTGCCGCTGATCGTGCATGAGAATTTTCGATTTATGCCGTGGTATCGGGAGGTCAAGCGGCTGATCGATGCGGGTCAGTTAGGCACGCTGCACAACATCAGTTTCAGACTGCGAACGGGGGATGGGCAAGGACCGAAGGCTTATCTGGATCGCCAGCCCTATTTTCAGACCATGCCGCGCCTGCTGGTGCTAGAGACGGCTATTCACTACATCGACACTTTCCGCTATCTGGTGGGCGAGGTGAGCGCGGTGTATGCCAAGTTGCGCCGCCTCAACCCAGTGATCGCGGGTGAAGATGCCGCACTCATCACCTTTGAATTCACCAATGGCGCTGCCGGTCTGTTTGACGGCAACCGCCTGAACGACCATGTTGCCGCCAACCCGCGTCGCACGTTGGGCGAGATGTGGCTGGAGGGCAGTGCGGGCGTGCTGCGGCTGGATGGCGACGCGCGCCTGTGGTGGAAGCCGCACCACGCCGACGAAGTGCTGCACAGCTACGACAGCGGTAGCGCAAACACTTTTGGCGGTGGCGCGTGCGGGCGGCTACAGACGCATGTCACGCGCGCGCTCGCGACGAATTCGCCTATTGAGAACACTGCGCGCGACTACCTGAAAAACCTGCGCATTCAAGAGGCGATTTATGTCTCGAACGACACAGGTCGACGAATCGAAATGAAGAGTTTTGAGCCCACCCTGTCACCTGTTCACCCCTAACCCGTTCACTGCTAACTTAAATCTAGGAGACTTCATGAAACACACATCCCGCATTGCCCAAATCTCACTAGCCGTGGCTGCGACTGCACTTGCAGCCGGTGCCTCAGCGCAGACCATCCTGAAATTCAGCCATACCGACCAACAGCAGGGCGCGCGTCAGGCTGCTGCGCAAGTCTTCGCCAAGAAGGTCGAGGAGTACACCCAAGGCCGCTACAAGGTGCAGGTGTTCTGTTGCTCGCAGTTGGGCAATGACCCCAAGAACATTGAGCAACTTACCCTGGGCGGCATTGATTTCACGGTATCGGGCACGGGCTCCTACGCGTCGTTCGTGCCCAGCTTGAACCTGACCTTCATGCCCTTCATCATCGACTCCTACGCGCAGGGCTGGAAGTTTTATGACGAGTCCAAATGGCTGCAAGCGCAGTTTGACAAAGCACCCGCCAAGGGCTTCAGATTCTTGGCGACGTGGGAAGCAGGTTTCAGGAGCATGACGACCAAAGACCCGCTCAATTCGCCTGCTGACACCAAGGGTAAAAAGCTGCGCACCTTCCCTAACGAGATGATGCGCTGGCAATTGGAGGCCATGGGCTTTGGCATCCAGATCATGCCGCTGCCCGAGGTTTATTTGGCGATTCAGCAAGGTGCTGTGGCCGGGCAGGAGAACCCGATTGACACCATTGCCTCCAACAAGTTTTACGAGGTGGCCCCGCACGTCACACTGACCAACCACGTCTACAGCCCGATCCCCATGGCTATCTCCGAGAAGACCTGGGCCAAGCTGTCGCCTGTTGATCAACAGGCCATCACGCGGGCAGCGAAGGAAGTGGCGCCGTGGCAGCGCAACATGATCCGCGACAACGACGAGGTCCTACTGGCCGACATGGCCTCCAAAGGTGCCAAGATCAATCGCAAGCCCGATACGGCCGCGTTCCGTAAAGCGGTGGAGCCGGTCTACGCGAAAGCCCGTGAGAAGTACGGCGCTGATGTCGATCTGGTGTTGAACGAGACGGCTGCCATCCGCAAAGCTGTCAAGTAAAACGTCCTGCACGTCCAAAACTGTATGTCCTTTCGCGAAAACTTGGCTACTGCTCCTGGCCCATTGCGTTGGCTCTCCAAAGCGGTGGACTGGTCCGTCATCTTGATCGGCGCGACGTTGATCACGCTGGTCTTCATCAACGTCGTATTGCACGCCTTTGCGAAAGACTTTGCCTGGATGACCGAGCTGGGCGAGCTGCTGATGGTGTGGGTGACCTTTCTGGGTGGTGCTGCTGCGGCGCAGCGCGGAGGGCACATGGCGATTGGTGAGTTTTTAGACAAACTCAACGTGGACAAGCGCCGCCTCGCTGATGCGGCCATTCAGGTCTTTTGTCTGGTCGTTTTAGGCGTGTTGCTTCACTACGGCACGCGCATCGTCATCGGCGGTTGGGACAACGTGCTCACCACACTGGAGTGGCGCATGAGTTGGCAGTACTTGCCCTTGCCGCTGGGTGCCGCGCTGATGGGCGTGTTCATCGGATGGGACTTGTTACAAATCCTGCGTGGCGTGCCGCGCGAGCTGCGTTATCCACAAGATTGAGCCGCAACATTGAAAGACGCGTCAACTGCTCGCTCTGGTTATTTTCGGTAGTTTTTTTGCGCTGGCATTAGCGGGTATTCCGCTGATGTTTGCGCTCTTGGCAACCACCACAGGCATCGTGGTGGCCTATGGAATGCAATACCCGCTGGAGAGCGTGTTCCTCTCGTTCATCGGTGGCGTGGAGCCCTTCATCCTGATCGCAGTGCCGCTGTTTGTCTTCACTGGTGAGCTGCTGGCGCAGGGCGGTGTGGGCAAGCGCATTGTGGAGTTTGCCAACGTGCTGTTTGGCTGGCTGCCAGGTGGCTTGGGCGTGGTGACGGTGATTTCATGCCTGCTGTTTGGTGGCGTGTCTGGTTCGGCGATTGCAGACACGGCCGCTATTGGCTCTTTGGTGATCCCCGCCATGCTGGCACGCGGCTACACACGCGGGTTCGCGGCGGCGCTGGTAGCCGTAGCGGGCACGTTGGCGTTGCTGATGCCGCTGTCGATTCCATTCTTGGTCTACGCCTTTGTGTCGGGCGTATCGATGCGCACGCTGTCAATGGCGGGGCTGGTGCCCGCTGTTTTGTCGGCCCTGGCTTTGATCGGCGTGTGCATGTGGCACGGCAAATCAACCGGCGTTGATCCGGGTGGCAAGCCATCGTCGTTGGCGGCCATTTGGAAGGCCGGCGTGAGTGCGGGCCCGGCATTGTTGATGCCCATCTTCATCGTCGGCGGCATTTGGTCGGGCTACTTCACGCCGACTGAGGCCGCTGCCGTGGCCGTGGTCTACGGGCTGGCCGTCTCGTTACTGCTGTACAAGGATTTAACGCTCAAAAATATCCCACAGCTCCTGCTCAAAGCCTTCATGACCAGCGCCACGGTGATGCTGGTGATTGGTGCCACAGGCGCGCTGGCGTGGCTGATCACGGCCGAGCAAGTGGCGCAGCAGATGGCGAACTGGGTGTCGTCGGTCGCGCACGTGAAATGGGTGTTCCTGCTGATGCTGAACGTCGCCCTGGTGCTATTGGGTATCTTCATCGAGCCGCTGCCCGCATTGTTGATGGCTGCGCCGCTGTTCTTGCCACTGGCGATGGCCTTCAAAATCGACCTGGTTCACATGGGTGTGATCATGACGGCGAACCTGGCCATCGCGCTTTACACGCCGCCGGTTGGGGGCACGCTCTTTGTAGCGGCTAAGTTGGCCAAAGCAAGCATTGGTGAGATCACCCGCCATCTCTGGTTGATGATGGCCGTAACCTTCAGTGTGGTGATTTTGATTACCTATGTGCCCAGCTTGACCTCATGGTTGCCGCGCTTGATCGTCTCCTGGGGATAAATAGCATGTATGTCGTCACCGTTTTATTCACGCTCAAACCCGAGCATGTTGCCGAGTTTTTGCAAGCTGTAAGCCATAACGCCACGACTTCGCTGGCCGATGAGCCTGGCTGTCGGCAGTTTGACGTGTGCGTGCCGCATAACGGGCCGAACGAGGTCTTTCTCTACGAAATTTACGACTCCAAGGCGGCGTTTGCAACTCACCTGGTATCCGATCACTTTCAGGCGTTCAACACGCTGTCTGCGCCGTGGGTCGCCAATAAGGTCGTTCACACGATGCAGCGCGTCAGTCCCGCGACCTGATCCGTTGGTTTATTGGGCGACCCAGCCACCATCCATATTCCAAGCCACTCCACGCACGTTATTGCCCGCAGCCGAGCAGAAAAATACCGCCAACTCGCCTAACTCTTCAGGCGTGGTGAATTGAAGCGACGGCTCTTTCTCTGACAGCAGTTGCTTGCTGGCTGCATCCACGCTGATGCCTTGCGCAGCGGCTTTGGCGTCAATCTGCTTTTGCACCAGCGGGGTCAGCACCCAGCCGGGGCAGATGGCGTTGCAGGTCACGCCCGTGGTGGCGTTCTCAAGCGCGGTGACTTTGGTCAGGCCGACGATACCGTGCTTGGCTGCGACATAAGCCGACTTCTCGGGCGAGCCCACCAGGCCGTGTGCCGATGCGATGTTGATGATGCGGCCCCAATTCGCCGCCTTCATCGCAGGCAGTGCCAAGCGCGTGGCGTGAAAGGCGCTGGAGAGGTTGATGGCAATTACCGCGTCCCACTTCTCGATGGGGAAGTCTTCAATCTTCGCCACATGCTGAATGCCCGCGTTGTTGACCAAGACATCCACTTGGCCAAATTGTGCTGCTGCAAACGCCATCATGTCCGCGATCTCGGCGGGCTTGCTCATGTCGGCACCGTGGTAGGCCACTTTCACGCCCAGCGCGGCGATCTCAGCCTTGGGGCCATCGACATCGCCAAAACCGTTCATCACGATATTAGCCCCCTGTCGCGCCAGGGCTTTGGCGATCCCTAAGCCAATTCCGCTGGTGGAGCCGGTGACGAGTGCTGTTTTACCTTTGAGCATGTGGGTATTTCCTTTTTTGAGCTTCATTTACG
>JANNFW010000805.1:0-2231 GCA_031380235.1 Rhodoferax sp.
GCCGCCCGTGCAGACGTACATCCGCTCCTTGGGCGGCTTGCGCGCGCTGTGGCCGGCCACCAAGCGCGAAAACAGCCGCGCGTTGTCGTAATGCACCGCGTTGCGCACCGCCCGGTGCGCCAGCTCAATCGCCATCGAATCGCCACTGGCCAGCGCGCGTTCCTGCCGTGCCTTAGCCTCTTCAGGGGAAGGAAAGCGAGCGCTGCCAAACACCACCACGGTGCTTTCAATCCCCTGAGCCGTCTGCTCCAGATCGGGCTTGAGCATTTCCAGTTGGATGCGAATGCCACGGGTCTCCCGGCGCAGCAAAAACTCGGGGTCTGAAAACGCCAGCCGGTAGGCGTTTGCATCGAGCAAGTTGCCCTGCTCAGCATGGCTTTGCAGATCAGCCCAGGCATCGGCCAGGCGCTGCACGGAGACGTTTTCGGTGAGGTTTTGGGTGTTTTCCATGAGGGTATTTTGCAGTCTATCGAGGCGGGTGAAGTCCACGCGTTCAAAAGCGGGATTGGTCCTGGGACGCGGCCAGTAACACCTTGCGAATGTTTGAATAGGTTACTTGTGACTCAAGCTACGATGGCCTCCAGCCCCTTTTTGTCAATAAGTTGAAGCAACTTGGCCGCAGCGCCGCTAGGATGCTTTCCTGAGCTGGGTGATTCCCATTTCTGAACTGCTGACACGCTGACATTGAGGATTGATGCCAGCACCGACTGGCTCACCTTGGCTTTCCCAACGCGAATGGCGATGACTTTTTCTGGCGTGTACTCGGGCGGCGCCTCGCAGATCAGCTTCATCTTGGCCATGTCCTGTTTGGAAATCAGATCGTGCGATTGGAGCGCTTGCGCCATCTCCATCATTTCATTCAAAACGCGGCTTTTGGCCGTGCGTTTATTGAGAGTCATTGCAAATCTCCTTCAAAATATCAGCCGCAATCAAATCGAGAAGCTTTTGGGGGCTTGCCGCCTGAAGCCCGGTCGCGATGATTTTGGCTGCCTCAACTTCCTGATCCGAAAAGTCCGTTCCCGGCTTACTTTTCTCTCGACCCGCCACAAAGAAGATCGCGTCTTTGTGCTTCTTGGCGACCAAGGTTCGCGATGACCCACTTTTACCTTGCCCGGGCAAAGCGATACGTTTCTTGCACAGACCAGATCCCAAGTCGGCTTCAAACAAACCCTGCTCAATTTCACGCGCTGCCTGACACAACGCCGTGTCACTTACCACTTTGCGTGCCCAGCGACTGAAGGTCTTGGTTTTGAAGACTCTTTTCATGCTCAAAATTGTATTCCACTATAGCACTCAGTGCAATAGAAATTCGATATTCGTTTTGTTGAGTTCGTTTGGTTTGATTCGCCAACTAACCGATTAAACCTTCCAAGCAAGACCCCTGATATCCGGCACCAAGCGATGTAAGAAATTGCAGAGATGCCCTACGAATCGTGGCGACATCAATGTGTCGCTACCCATTTGTCCCCCTCAAACTGTGAAAGGCTTCTCCATGAAAAAAACCTTGTTGATCTTGATCTCCGCTGGGTTCGGCAGTCTGATGCTCCCTGCCAGCGTGTCTGCCCAGGCATCGCCGGCTGAAGCGCAGGTGAACGCCCTGGAGGGGCTGTTTGGAAAAAATGCGGGGGCACGTCGATCCGGTGCCAAGGGCGTTTGCGCCAGTGGGTATTTTGTGGGCAATGAGGCGGGGCGCGCCTTGTCCAGCAGCAGCGCTTTCAGTGGCAACCGCGTGCCCGTCATCGCACGCTTTTCGGTGGGAGGCGGCAGCCCCAAGGCCAGTGACAAAGGCCGAAGTGTGCGCGGGCTAGCGGTGCAGTTCGATCTGCCGGGTGGTGAGAGTTGGCAGATGGCCAATGTGTCAGCCCCCGTCTTCTTTGTTGCCAGGCCTGAGCAATTTGCCCCGTTCATGCAGGCACGCACGGCCGACCCCGCCACCGGCAAGCCCGACCCTGAGAAGCTCAAGGCATTCAACGAGGCGAACCCCGAAACCACGTTGCAGGGCGCTTACCTTGCCAAGGCACCCGTGCCCGCAAGTTATGCGTCTGTGAATTACTGGGGAACCAATGCGTTTGAATTCACCAACGCAAAAAACGAAGGTCAGTTTGTGCGCTGGCAATTTTTGCCTGAAGCGGGCACGGTAGGGCTGACCGACGAAGAAATCAAGACCATGCCCGATGATTTTCTGGTGGCTGAATTGCGCAAACGGGTCGCCGCCAGCCCGGCGGCATTCA
>JANNFW010000005.1:0-6959 GCA_031380235.1 Rhodoferax sp.
CGAGGTCATCGTTGCCGACACGGTGCTCTACGCCACGGGCCGTGTGCCCAACGTCAAGGGCATGGGGCTGGAGGCGCTGGGCATCCTCCAAGGCAAAGACGGCGCTATCGTGGTCAATGATGATTACCAGACCAACGTGCCTAGCGTTTTCGCGCTGGGCGACGTGACCGCGCGCGTGCAGCTCACGCCCGTCGCTTTGGGCGAAGCGATGGTGCTGGTGGACTACCTGTTCGGCCCGCAAGCCGGCAAGTCAAAACGCAGCATGAGCTATCACTTCATTCCGACGGCAGTCTTTACGCACCCGAACATCGGAACCGTGGGGCTCTCGGAAGCTGATGCACGCAAAGAGTTTGGCAGCATCACCGTGTTCAAGAGCGAGTTCAAAGCGCTGAAACATACGCTGAGCGGCAGCACCGAGCGCACGCTGATGAAGCTGATCGTCGAAGACGCAACCGACCGGGTGGTGGGCCTGCACATGGTGGGTGCAGACGCAGGTGAGATCGTGCAGGGTTTTGCGGTGGCGATGAAAGCGGGTGCGACCAAGGCGGTGTTTGACAGTACGATTGGCATTCATCCCACGATGGCTGAAGAGTTTGTGACGATGCGCGAGTCGGTTGCCAAGGTCGTCATCAAGACGGACGCGGAGCCCATCAACACCGATTGATTTTTCAAGTCGGCAAGGCTTTCAGCACATCCGCAATCAGCGCGCAGTTGTCAAACTGCTTTTTGTCAAACGTCCAACCCAGCCGCACGATGACCAACTCGCGCGAGGGGATCATCGCCACCACCTGGCCCCAGTGGCCGCCCATGGCGAGGGTGTCCTCAGGGATGCCTCGACCCTTGCAGGTGCCCGCTTGCGGGTTGCCATACAGCCAAGTTTGAGCGCTGTAGCCCTGGCCTTCGCCGTCTTTTGTTGACGGTGTTTTGGCGCGTTGCAGCCAGCCCGTAGGTAGTACCTGCAACTCATTGGAAGCGCCCCAGCGGCCATCGTTCAACATCAGTTGCCCCAAGCGAGCCCAGTCCCCCACGCTGGCCCACAGGTAGCTGGAGCCCACCCAGGTGCCACTGGTGTCGGTCTCCAGCACGGCGGTTGTTGCACCGATGGGGGCGAACAATGCTGTCGCTGGGTAGGCCCAGTAGTCTTTGTCGTTTTCAAAGCGCCCCCGCGCCACGGCGCTCAGCAGATTGGCGGATTGGCTCAAATAGCGCCAGCGTGTGCCGGGTGCCGCCTCGGTGGGCGACGCGGCTGCGAACGCCGCTGCATCCGGTTTGCCCCACAGCATCTTGGGCACGCTGCCCCAGGGCTGGTAGTCCTCGGTGCTGGCCAGGCCATCGAGCATGTACAAGAGGTCAGACACTTTGATGGTTTTGCGAGCATCACCCCGCCAATCCGCCACCCACGCCGGCTCTCGCCCAGCGGGGAAGGCGTTGACCACGGGCGAGTTCATCGGCAAACCTTTCTCGGCGCTTAACTTGTGCATCAGCATGCCGGTGACCGTCTTCGTCATCGACCAGCCATGCAGTGGCGTCTGAGGTGAAAAACCCGGAGCAGTTTTCAGCGCCAGCAAGCGGCCTTTGTGAACAATCGCCAAACCGCGTGCGTTGGCGGCCAATGGATCGCCCGCGCCAGCAAAAACGCCATCAATCGTTTTTTGCAGCGATGCGGCATCAACGCCAGCGCCCCAATCTGACACAGACAGCGGAATGTCGCCCTGCGGCCAGGGTTTGCTAGCTGCTTCGTTTTTGGAAGCGGACAGCGGCGCGGAAACGCCTGCTGCCAAATCCAAAACACAACCCCGATTCGGCAGCAACACCGCCGTGCGCTTGAACAAACCTGCAAACTTCGCGCTGACAGAACGATTTGCTTCATCGACTTGCACACTGATCAACTTGAGCACCGGGCTGGCCGGCAGCACATCATCCGCCAGCAAGTTTGCAGGCGGCCTGCCCGCCACAAACGCCGCCGAACAAATGCCTTTGGCGGCCATACCTGCGGCGTTTTGCGGGATGCCGATGAAAAGCAGCGCGGCAATCAGCACCGCGATCAAGCCCAGCAAACCAATCAGCGTACCGCGAATCCATCCTTGGGCTCTTGTCATGGTGGCTCTCTAATTTGAAAGAAGCTGTAACTCTACCGGAGTCCAGTGGGGTTCAACCGCGAGAAGGTCCGTTTGGTGAGATACCGCAAGTAAGATGCCGCCATGCCTCAACCGCGTGTGCGCCGAAAGACCTCTCTTGGAAAGCTCAGCCCGCCCAGGCTGGGACGGGTGTTTGACCGGGATCGTCTGTTTGACTTAGTGGATGGTTTTGCTGAGGCACCGGGGCTTTGGATTGCCGGGCCGCCTGGCATGGGCAAGACGACTTTGGTGGCCACCTATCTACAGCGCACCGCCACGCCCTGCCTCTGGCTGCAATTGGACGCGGGCGATGCGGATGCGGCGAGTTTTTCGCACTATCTGGCCGAGGCTGCGCAGCCGTTGGCGGGGCGGCGCAAGATTCAGTTCGCCTCGCCCAGTGCCGATGATCTGCGCGATGTGCCCACCTTCATCCGGCGCTGTTTGCGCCAGCTCTCGCTGTGCTTGAACGGCCCGTGGACGCTGGTGCTGGACAACGTGCAGGAGATCGGCAGCGCGCTGTTGCTGCACCAGGGCCTCGCCGCGTCGCTTACCGAATTGCCTGCGGGCGCGCGCGTGATCGCCATCAGCCGCGAGCCTCCGCCGGAACCGTACGCGCGCGCGCTGAGCGGCCAGCAGTTGGCCTTGATCGAGACTGCGGAGTTACGCTTTACCGACGACGAAACCAGCCGCTTGGTGAGCCTGCACGAGCGTGCCTGGCAACCTGCGGCGTTGCGCGAGGCCACCGATGGCTGGGCAGCAGCCATGATCCTGATGTTGGCTGCGCGCAGTAATCTCGATGAAAACACTGCCCTGCACGGCAACACTTCGCGTGAACGGCTGTTTGCCTTCTTTGCCGGGGAGGTGCTGCAAAAGATGACCCCGCCAGAGGCTGATGCTCTGATACGCATTGCGTTTCTGCCCAGCGCCACCGCAGCCATGGCAAGGGCCATCAGTGCCAACGCCGATGCAGGGGATCTGCTGGCGGACTTGGCCCGGCGCAGCCTGTTCACCGACCGCCGGGAAGCGGCAGCGGCGCCCCACGTCATCAACTACACCTTCCATGCGCTGTTCAGCGAGTTTTTGCGCGCCCGCGCGGTAGCCACGCTGGACGAGCCCAGCCTGCGCGCTCTTCGCATTCAGGCCGCTGGCATTCTGGCCCAGGCAGGGCAGGCCGATGCCGCCATTGCGCAACTCATCAACGCAGCCGCCTGGAACGAAGCCTTCGACCTGCTTTGCCTTCACGCCGGGCACCTGTTCGCGCAGGGGCGAACCGCCTTGGTGCGCGAGTGGATTCTGGCGCTGCCGCCCAAGCTGGGCACCACGGCGCAGGCGCTGTATTGGCTGGGCTGCTGCGAGCTGGCGGTCAACCCGTCCAAAGCGCTGGGGCATCTGCAGCAGGCGCATGCAGGTTTTGAGATGGCAGGCGATGCACCCGGTGCCTTTGGCGCAGCGTGCGCGGCGGCAGATGCCATCATCTTCCAGGGCGATAGTTTGAACACGCTGATCACCTGGTTGCCGCTGCTGGAGTCCTACGCGCCGACCTACCTGGAGCGCCGAGAAGCGCAAGCCGACGTGGTTGAAACCGACCTTCGCGTGCTGCCTGGCCTGCTGGCCACCTTCGTCTACCGCGAGACGGCGCACCCGCTCACAGCCACACTCGCGGACTTGGCCGAGCGCATGCTGGACCAACCCCTGGCCGCCAGCCAGCGCATCTTGCTGGGGTCATTGGCCTATTACTTTTTGTGGACGGGTCAACGCGCGCGGCTGGACCGCATTCTGCTCAAGATTGACCAGATGTGCGCGGCGCCCGATGTGGCAGCAGCCACGCTGTTGCGCTGGTACGGCATCACCGCTGTCATTCTGTCGCTGATCGGGCGTATTGACGACTCGATGGCCTGCGCCAAGGGCGCGCTGGCGTTGGTCAGTGCGGACGTTGGGCTGGCTGGCATGGCCGCGCGCGCCCACCTGCTCGTGGTGCTGGCAGCGCTCGCCGCCCGTGATGCGGAGTTGGCACGCAGTCACTTGAACGCCACCGCCTTGGTGCTGGATGCTGGCAACGCCATCGACACCACCACCTACGAGTACCAACGCGGCCTGCTGATGCTGCTGGACGGTCAGTGGAGCGATGCGGCCCTGCTGATGCGCGCGTCCGTCGCCAGCAGCCAGAAAAGCGGCTGGCCCATGCGCCAGCATATCGCGCTGTTAGGGCAGACGCTCACCGCCGTGCAGGCTGGCGCATTGGACGAAGCGCAGGCATCGCTGCAAGCGGTTCGGGATCACCGCTTTCATGCGGTGTGCCGTTGGCACCAATGGATTGGCGGGCTGATCGAGGCGCATCTGGCCGACCGCCTGGGCGACCGCGCACGCTGCCTGGAGACGCTGGCAGCGGCTTTCGCAACCGGGCGCGAGTACGGCTATGACTTTGGCCCCATGCCCTATTGCTGCGGCGACATGATGCCCCGGCTTGCGTCCATCGCGCTGGCGCACGACATCGACAGGCCGTTTGCCTTGCAGATCATCCAGCGCTACAAATTGCCAGCGCCGGCGGACGCAGCAGCGCAGTGGCCGTGGCCCCTGCGCATCCGCACGCTCGGCCAGTTTGCGGTGGAGCGCGAGGGCGAGGCCGACAAGCCCGCCCGAAAAGAGAGCCGCAAGCCGCTGGATTTGCTCAAACTGTTACTGGCATCCAGTGGCAAAGCCGTGGCCGTCACGCATCTGTGTGCAGAACTGTGGCCAGAAGCCGAGGGTGATGCCGCCCGAAACTCGTTTGACAACGCCCTGCATCGTCTGCGCAAACTGCTGGGTGGCGACCGCCACGTGCAGCTGCAGTCGGGCGGGTTGATGCTGGATACCGCAACTTGCTGGACGGATGTGGCGGCGCTTTCAGCTTGCCTCGCGCAGATGGAAACGTACTTGGGCGAGCCTGCGTCTGATGCGGGCGCAGCGGCATTGCTAGCGTTGACCGACCGTGCGTTGACGCTTTACCAGGGCGACTTTCTCGCAGGCGAGGACGGCCTGCCCGACGTGCAGCAGGCCCGTGAGCGTATCCGCGCACGCTGGACGCGCCAGCTCGGCGAGGCGGGCGCGCATCTGCAGGCCTGCGGGCAGCCCGCCCAAGCGGCGCAAATCTACCAGCGGGTCACTGAACAGCAGCCCTTGGCTGAAGACATCTACCGCCGCTTGATTCAGTGCCTGATCGCCCAAGGCCGCCCCGCTGAGGCGTATGAGGCGTATCGGCGGTGTAGACAGCAGCTTTCCGTGGTGCTGGGCCTGAAACCCGCACCCGAGACTGATGCGCTGGTGGCGGGACTCCGCAATCTTTAAGCCATCGGTAGGATGCACCTCCTTAAGCTTGTGTTCACCAGATACAGCCGTTGTATCTGTCACATCAGGAGGATTTGATATGACGAACCACAACACGTGCCGCCGCGAATTTTTGCAGGCATCCACCGCCCTAGCTTCGACCTTGGTTTTTGGATTTGGACCCAGCGCCCACGCGCAAACTTCCATCGAGCAGTTGAAGATTTTGTGCCCCGCGCCCGCAGGCAGCATCCCCGACACGGTGGCGCGCAAGGTGGCTGAGCAACTTGGTGCCAGCTACCCCAAAGGTGTCATCGTAGACAACCGCCCCGGTGCCACCGGGCTGGTGGCGTTCAATGCGCTGAAGGCGGGGCCTGTCGATGGCTCGGTCGTGCTGCTGGCGCCTGGCACCTTTGCCACAGTTAACCCGTATTTGTATGCCAAGCAGCCGTATGACCCGGCGGTCGATGTGCAGCCCGTGTCTGTCGCGGCAGAAGCCACGCTGGGGCTCGCGGTGGGGCCCACAGTACCCGACAGCGTGGGCAACGTGCGTGAATTGCTGGACTGGATGCGCGCCAACCCGAAGCTAGCCAACGTCGGCTCCCCCGGCGCGGGCACCTTGCTGCATCTGCTGGAGGTGATGCTGTTCAAGGAAGCGGGCGTGCCGTGGCAGCACGTGGCATACCCCGGTGGCCCGCAGGCGCTGGTGGATTTGCTGGGCGGCCAAATCGCCGCCCTGGTGCTGCCCGAGGGCCTGTTCCGCCAGCACAAAGCCACTGGCAAACTGCGCGTGCTGGCCACCTCCAGTGCCCAGCGCAGCGCCTACATGCCCGACGTGCCCACGTTTGTAGAGCAAGGCCATCGCAACCTGGTGGTGCGTGAGTGGTTTGCGTTTTTCCTGCCCGGTAAAGCCAGTGCAGCGGTTGTTGAAGCCACCTCGCAGACGCTGCGCCAGGGAATTTCGCGACCCGAACTGGCAACGGCCCTGGCCGTGGCTGGCATGACCCCCGCGCCCAGCACGCCTGCCGCCATGGCCGAGCGCATCGCGCAGGAGCAGCGCTACTGGGCACCAGTGATTCAAAGCGCCGGTGTGCGGATCGAATCGTGAACGCCGTCGCCAAGCCGAATCTATCCAATCCGTGGGACAAAGCAGCCGCAGGTTGGAACGACCACGGCGATGTCATCCGCAGTTGGCTCGCCGACGTGACAGCGGCCATGGTGAATGCAGCGCGTATCAGCACGGGCTGCCGCGTGTTGGACATCGCGGCAGGTGCGGGCGACCAAACCCTTGACATTGCCCGCCGCGTTGGCGTGACTGGCTACGTGTTGGCGACCGACTTATCCGAGCGCATCCTCGCCCTGGCCCAGCGCAACGCGCAGGCGCACGGCTATGCGCAGGTGCACACCCGCGTAGCAAACGCTCAGGCGCTGGAGATGGCCGGCGCCAACTTTGATGCCGCCGTTTGCCGCCTGGGCTTGATGTTTTGCGCGAAACCGTTGCTGGCGTTGACAGAGGTGCGGCGTGCGCTGAAGCCGGGCGGG
>JANNFW010000061.1:0-8268 GCA_031380235.1 Rhodoferax sp.
GTCATGTCGAGGTTGATGTAGTCCTTATTCGGCCCGCAGCCACGGCCTTCCTTAATTTCCTGATCCATGCAGCGAGAGACAAAGTCGCGCGGAGCCAGATCTTTCAGGGTGGGCGCGTAGCGCTCCATGAAGCGTTCACCATCGCTGTTGCGCAAAATCGCGCCTTCACCCCGGCAGCCTTCGGTCAACAGCACGCCTGCACCTGCCACGCCCGTTGGATGGAATTGCCAGAATTCCATGTCTTCCAGCGGAATGCCTGCGCGTGCGGCCATGCCCAGGCCGTCGCCGGTGTTGATGAAGGCGTTGGTCGATGCCGCAAAAATTCGGCCTGCGCCGCCGGTGGCCAGCAGCGTGGTTTTGGCTTCGAGCACGTGCACGTCGCCGGTTTCCATCTCCAGTGCGGTTACGCCGACCACATCGCCATCGGCATCGCGGATCAAGTCCATCGCCAGCCATTCGACAAAGAAGCTGGTTTTGGCCTGCACGTTTTGCTGATACAGCGTGTGCAGCATGGCATGGCCCGTTCGATCAGCTGCCGCGCAGGCGCGCTCGACAGCCTTTTCACCATAGTTCGCGGTGTGGCCGCCGAATGGGCGCTGGTAAATCGTGCCATCCGGGTTGCGGTCAAATGGCATGCCCATGTGTTCCAGGTCATACACTACATTCGGCGCTTCACGGCACATGAATTCAATCGCATCCTGATCGCCCAGCCAGTCAGAGCCTTTTACCGTATCATAAAAATGATAGTGCCAATTGTCTTCATTCATATTGCCCAAGGACGCGCCGATGCCGCCTTGCGCTGCCACCGTGTGCGAGCGGGTGGGGAACACTTTGGTCAACACGGCGACGTTCAGTCCCGCACGGGCAAGCTGGAGCGATGCGCGCATGCCCGAGCCGCCTGCGCCGACGATGACGACGTCAAACTTGCGCTTGGTGACGGATTTAGCGTCGGAGTAACTCATTATTCAATGCCTCAAAAATTAAATCGGATCGGGTGCGCCGATTTTTACAACCGCCAGATCACCTGAATTGCCCATCCCGCACAGGCTATCAACCAAACCATCGTAAAAACTTGCAGGCACAGGCGCAACGCCACGCTGCTGGTGACGTAGTCCATCCAGATATCACGCATGCCTACCCAAATGTGATAGGCCATCGCGATGATGACGGTGAAGGTTAGCACTTTCATCCATTGGCTTGAGAAAATGCCGGCCCATTTATCGTAGCCAATTGGGCCTTTGGACAGCAGCACCTGGGCCAGCAAGGCGAGTGTGAACAAAGCCATCAACGCAGCGGTGACTCGCTGGGCCAGCCAGTCGCGCAGGCCGTAGTGGGCGCCAACAACGATGCGTTTGGTGCCGTAGTTTGAAGCCATCTCTACTCTCTCTTTCTAGTGTTGCTTGTGCAGTCGTCAATACAGGCCAAACAGCTTGGCACCGAGGATCAGGGTCAGTCCCACACTCAATGCGAGCGTCACGATGGCGGAGCTTTTGCCGAACTCCTTACTGGTGGCCGAATGATTGGTGTCCATCCAGAGATGCCTCAGGCCCGCAATAAAGTGATGCAGGTAAGCCCAGATCAAAGAAAGCGCCACCAGTTTGATAAACCAGCCTGGTGCGAACCCGATACCTCTGCTGAACGCGCTGGTAAATCTGGCAAACGATATCTCGCTGGACACCGACACATCAAACATCCAGATGATGAACGGCAGCAGCAAAAACATCAGGAATCCGCTAATGCGGTGCAAAATCGACACGATGCCTGCCGCTGGAAGGCGGTAGGACGGTAAATCGGTGAAGATGTTGATGTTGCGAAATTCAGGCCGTTTGCGGCGAGGGGAGGAGGCCAGCTCGGTCATGGGGATACTTTCATGGATGTAACGGCATTGTAATTTTTTGAGCCTGTCGAACTCGGCATGTGCAAAATTCTATTGCAATGCAGCACGCTGACGGCGAACTTGCAAAATACACTTCAAACCCAGGTCGCTAATTCAGCTCATTTCGGTAGTGGTGTGTGTCCGTCAGGTACAAGCCACGGCGCATTTCCATGGGCGCGTCGTTGTAGGTGTAGGCGATGCGCTCGACGCTCAGAAGGGGCGTTTTTAGATCTGTTTTTAATAGCAAACTTTGCTCTGTGTCGGGCATGATGGCCCGAATCTTTTCCGATGCGCGCACCATGCGCACGCCAAATTCGGTCTCGAACAACGCATACATCGGGCCATGGTCGTCTCGAAGTCGTTCTGCAGTCAAGCCTTTGAACGGACCTCCGGGTAGCCAAAGGTCTTCCAGAATGGTGGGCCTGCCCGCAAATGACAGCACCCGGCGCACTTGTTGCACGGCATCGCCCGTGCGCAGGCCGAGCGACTTGGCGACATCGCTGCTGGCACGCAGCCGTTTGCAGTCGATGATCTCGCGCTGGGCGGGGCCCTCGGAGCTGGTGTCGCCCTCATCAGGCACCAGTTTCAAGAAGCGGTATTGCACGTGATGTTCGGCATGGGTGGCCACAAAAGTGCCCCTGCCCTGGCGACGCACGAGCAGATTCTCGGCCGCAAGCTCATCAACGGCTTTGCGCACCGTGCCTTGGCTCACGCGAAAGCGGGCGGCCAGTTCCATCTCGCTCGGAATCACCTCACTGGGCTTCCATTCACCCGCAAGCAGACTGTGAAGGATCAGCCCTTTGATCTGCTGGTACAGCGGGCTGAAGGCTGGGGTTTGCATGCCTATTGCGCGGTCACCCATGCCTGTCGGTGCGGCGGAATCGGCGATGGAGGAGGGTGTTTGGTTCATAGGTGTCAGGTGTGAATCATATCTTATATAAGACATAAGACAAGTTGACGCTCGGGTGTTTTCAGGGGTAAACTCTGAGGCAGTCGTCGAATCTATTCCCCTCTTTTTTCCAACTTCCCCCGGAGATTTTCATGAGCAAAAAGCCCGTCCGCGTCGCAGTTACTGGCGCTGCTGGTCAAATTGGTTACGCCGTCTTGTTTCGCATCGCCTCCGGCGAAATGCTGGGCAAAGACCAACCAGTGATCCTGCAATTGCTGGAAGTGCCGGTCGAAGGCCCCCAAAAGGCGCTCAAGGGCGTGATGATGGAGTTGCAAGACTGCGCCTTCCCGCTGCTCGCAGGGATGGAAGCCCATGGCGACCCGATGACCGCGTTCAAAGGTGTGGATTACGCGCTGTTGATCGGCTCGCGCCCGCGCGGCCCCGGCATGGAGCGGGCTGACCTGCTGGCTGCCAATGCTCAAATCTTCACCGCTCAGGGCAAGGCGCTCAATGCCGTGGCCAGCCGGAACGTCAAAGTGCTGGTGGTCGGCAACCCGGCCAATACCAATGCTTGGATTGCGATGAAGAGCGCACCTGATTTGCCGCGTAAAAACTTCACGGCGATGCTGCGCCTGGATCACAACCGTGCCTTGAGCCAGCTCGCCTCCAAAACCGGCAAAGCCGTGGCAGACATTGAGAAAATGGCCGTGTGGGGCAATCATTCGCCCACGATGTACCCCGATTACCGTTTTGCAACCATCGCTGGGGCTAGCGTCAAGGACATGATCAACGACCACGACTGGAACGCCAATACCTTCTTGCCGACGGTGGGTAAGCGCGGCGCCGCCATCATTGAGGCGCGCGGCGTGTCATCTGCCGCATCCGCAGCCAACGCGGCTATCGATCACATGCGCGATTGGGCGCTGGGCACCAATGGCAAGTGGGTCACCATGGGCATTCCGTCAGACGGCCAATACGGCATCCCCAAAGACACGATGTTCGGCTTTGCGGTGACCTGCGCAGGCGGCGAGTACAAGTTGGTGGAAGGTCTTGAGATTGATGAATTCAGCCAAGGCTGCATCAATAAGACGCTTAAAGAGCTACAGGACGAGCAGGCAGGTGTTGCGCACCTGTTGTAGTCGTTACTCACTGCCATTTTGACGGGTAGCATGCATCCAAGGCAGGTTTTACTGGGCGCAGCGGCAGCGGCGGGTGCAATCCCTGTTTGTGATCACTACAGCGGTGTTGAAGCGCGCATGGTCAAAAGCCTGGTCCTGCAAGCGCAGATGACCCAGGAGTTTGGAGCCTGTGTCTTTGATGTGTCGCTGGACTGTGAAGACGGCGCTCCCGTTGGCAGAGAAAAAGAACACGCTGACATGGTGGTGGCGCTGGCCAACCAATCATTCGGCGTGGCCCGCGAAATCAAGCCACGCATCGCCGCACGGGTGCACCCGGTTGATCACCCTGCGTTTGAAAGTGATGTCGCTGTCATCGTGGGCGGCGCAGGTCAGTCGCTTTGCCATTTGATGATCCCGAAGGTTGAGAGCGTGGCGGATGTGGAGCGGGCCGTTGCCGCTGTGGACCTCGCCGCCAACAAGATCGGCAGATCAAGTGTTTTGCCCCTGCATGTTTTGATCGAATCACCCGCTGCCGTGCATCGTGCTTTCGAGATTGCTGCGCACCCGCGCGTTCAATCGCTGAGCTTTGGCTTGATGGACTTTGTGTCCGCGCACGGGGGTGCCATACCCGCCAGCGCCATGGCTTCTGACGCGGCTTCCATGGCGGCAGGTTTGGGGCAGTTCGCGCATCCGCTCATCACGCGGGCCAAGCTGGAAATTGCTTCGGCCTGCCACGCTTTTGGCAAGGTGCCATCGCATTGCGTGGTGACAGAATTCAATGACGTGCTGGCCATGAAGGCTGCCGCCGCCAAGGCCGCACGCGAGTTTGGTTTCACCCGCATGTGGAGCATTCACCCTAACCAGATCCGCCCGATACTGGAGGCCTTCGCACCCAGCGCTTCTGAGGTCGATGAAGCCACTGTCATTGTGGTGGCAGCGCAGCAGGCCCACTGGGCACCTATCCAGGTTGAAGGCCGACTGCATGACCGTGCCAGCTACCGCTACTACTGGCAGGTGCTGGAGCGGGCTTACCAGTCGGGCAGAGCACTGCCACAAGGCGCGCGCGGCTATTTCGTTTCTGACATTCATTAAAAGGAGAACTTCATGACGCTCATTTTTAAATCGTTGATTGCCATCGGCGCGACATTGGCATTGGCGTTGCCCTTTGCTGCAATCGCCGAAACAGCGACCAACCCACCGGTGAAGAAAGCGCCTTCGAAGGCTACCGTCAAACCCTCTGCAAGCCGGGTCGAGGCCAAAAGTAAAGCAACTCAGATGGCCACCGGCATCCAGGCAGCAGATGCCGCGTTGACGCCAGGCGAGATGGCAGTTGCCGAGCGGGTTTACCACGGCAAGCTGCCTTGTGATGAAGGTGCCGCAGTCACCCTGACGCCCGATGCCAAGACACCCGGCTACTTTGACGTGCAGCTAAAAAACGCGAAGTACCGCATGTTCCCGGTTGAAACCACCACTGGCGCAATTCGGTTGGAAGACAAGAAGGCGGGCGTTGTTTGGCTGCAATTGGGCAACAAGTCGATGCTGATGAATCAGAAGCTGGGCCAGCGCTTGGCGGATGGCTGTATGAGCCCGGCGCAGTCAGCCGTCGATGCGGCACTGCAAAAGAACCCTGGCGTGAGTGTTCTGGATGCGCCTGCTGCAAAATAAATAGCTTGTTACGTATTAACTACGAGATCTAGAGCATTATTTAATACTGAAAAGGACTGAGATCGTGTCAAACCTGTTTTTGCAAACCTACCGAGCCCACATGAGCGAGCGCGCCGCGCTGGGTATCCCACCGCTGCCGCTGTCTGCCCAGCAAACGGGTGAGGTGATTGAGCTGTTGAAGGCCCCCCCCAAGGGCGAAGAAGCCACGCTGGTCGATTTGATCACCCACCGCGTTCCTGCCGGTGTGGACGATGCAGCCAAGGTGAAAGCCTCGTACCTCGCAGCGGTCGCGCACGGCACGGAAACCTGTGTGTTGATTTCGCGCGAAAAAGCCACCGAGTTGCTGGGCACGATGCTGGGCGGCTACAACATCAGCCCGATGGTCGATCTGCTCAGTGACAACAGCGCATCCGTCGCGCAAGTCGCCGCCAATGGCCTGAAGAAAACCCTGCTGATGTTCGACCAGTTTCATGATGTGAAGGAAAAGGCCGACAAAGGCAATCATTTCGCCAAAGAAGTGCTGCAAAGCTGGGCCTATGCCGAGTGGTTCACCTCGCGCCCTGAGGTGCCCCAGTCCATCAAGCTGACCATCTTCAAAGTGGCTGGCGAGATCAACACCGACGACCTCTCCCCCGCGCCAGATGCCTTCAGCCGCCCCGACATTCCCTTGCACGCGCTGGCCATGCACAAGAACCCGCGCACTGGTGTGATTCCGGAGGAGGAAGGCAAGCGCGGCCCCGTCAAATTCATCAATGACCTGAAAGCCAAAGGCAATTTGGTAGCGTACGTCGGTGATGTGGTGGGCACAGGCTCCAGCCGCAAGTCCGCGACCAACTCGGTGCTGTGGTTCACCGGTGAAGACATTCCGTTTGTGCCCAACAAGCGCTTTGGAGGTGTCTGCCTGGGCACCAAGATTGCGCCGATTTTCTACAACACGATGGAAGACTCGGGCGCATTGCCGATAGAACTCGACGTAAGCCAAATGAACATGGGCGATGTCATCGAGCTGCGCCCCTACGACGGCAAAGCGCTGAAAGATGGCAAGGTCATCGCCGAATTCAAAGTCAAGAGCGAGGTGCTGTTTGATGAAGTGCGTGCCGGTGGTCGCATCCCGTTGATCATTGGCCGGGGCCTCACCGCCAAGGCACGCTGGGCACTGGGTTTACCCACCTCAACCTTGTTCCGCTTGCCTACCAATCCCGTGGACAGTGGCCGGGGCTACACGCTGGCGCAAAAAATGGTGGGCCGTGCCTGCGGTTTGCCGCTGGTCAACGGCGAGCAGCCCGGCATTCGCCCTGGCACTTATTGCGAGCCGAAAATGACGTCTGTGGGCAGCCAAGACACCACCGGCCCCATGACCCGCGACGAGCTCAAAGACCTGGCCTGCCTGGGTTTTAGCGCAGACTTGGTGATGCAATCGTTTTGCCACACCGCCGCGTATCCCAAGCCGGTCGATGTGAAGATGCACCACGAGTTGCCCGACTTCATCAGCACGCGCGGCGGCGTACCCCTGCGCCCTGGTGACGGCATCATCCACAGTTGGTTGAACCGCATGCTGCTGCCCGATACCGTGGGCACGGGCGGCGACAGCCACACCCGTTTCCCCATTGGCATCAGTTTCCCCGCAGGCTCGGGTCTGGTCGCGTTTGGCGCGGCCACGGGTGTGATGCCGCTGGACATGCCTGAGAGCGTGCTGGTGCGTTTCAAAGGCAAGATGCAAAACGGTGTGACGCTGCGCGATCTGGTCAACGCCATTCCGCTGTACGCCATCAAGGCGGGGTTGCTGACGGTGGCCAAGCAGGGCAAGATCAATATCTTCTCGGGCCGTATTCTGGAGATTGAAGGCCTGCCCGATTTGAAGGTGGAGCAGGCGTTTGAACTGAGCGATGCATCCGCCGAGCGCAGCGCCGGTGGCTGCACCGTGCACCTGAACAAAGAGCCGATCATCGAGTACATCAATAGCAACATCACCATGCTCAAATGGATGATCGCCACGGGTTACTCCGACGTGCGCACCATCACTCGCCGCATCAAGGCCATGGAAGCCTGGCTGGCCGACCCGCAGTTGCTGGCAGGCGATGCCGATGCCGAATACGCCGCCGTCATCGAGATCGACCTGGCCGATATTCACGAGCCCATCGTCGCCTGCCCGAACGATCCAGACGATGTCAAAACACTGTCTGACGTGTCCGGCGCGAAGATCGACGAAGTCTTTATCGGCAGCTGCATGACCAATATCGGCCACTTCCGCGCAGCGTCCAAGCTGCTGGAAAACAAGCGCGATATTCCCGTCAAACTTTGGATGGCACCACCCACCAAAATGGATGCCAAGCAGCTCACCGAAGAAGGCCATTACGGCGTGCTCGGCAGCGCAGGTGCCCGCATGGAGATGCCCGGCTGCAGCCTGTGCATGGGCAACCAGGCGCAGGTGAAGGAAGGCGCTACGGTGTTCTCCACGTCAACGCGAAACTTCCCGAATCGCTTGGGTAAAAACAGCAACGTCTACCTGGGTTCCGCTGAGCTGGCCGCGATCTGCTCCAAGCTGGGCCGCATCCCCACCAAGGCCGAGTACATGGCCGACATGGGTGTGCTCACCGCCGCTAGTGAGACGGTGTACCAGTACCTGAACTTTGACAAGGTGAAGGATTACACGGATGTGGCGGAGACTGTAAAGGACGCTGTGCCTGTTTAATCTGGATTAAGCATTCATTGCAAGAAAC
>JANNFW010000068.1:0-14794 GCA_031380235.1 Rhodoferax sp.
CTGAGCCTGGTTCTCTGGCGTTAATGCTGGCCGCTTTAGGTGCGTTGGGTCTGATCGCAAGGCGTAAAAAATTCGTCAAGCGCTGAGAGTGTTTGAGACCTCACACGGTCTTATTCAACGCATTTTTGGTAATCGCAGACAACGTCCCCCGCGTAGTAATCACCTCGGGGTCGAGCATCATCTCGATCAGCGTGCCTTCGCGCCGCGCCAGCGCGGCCAGCAGTTCGGGTTCAAACTCCGCTGTTTTAGTGATCTTTACCCCCGCATATCTGTAGGCCCGCGCCAAGGCTGCAAAATCGGGGTTGATCAAGGCCGTGCCCGCCACATGCTGCGGGTAGTCGCGCTCCTGGTGCATACGGATGGTGCCGAACATGCCGTTGTTCAATAGCACGATGATGGTTTTGGCACCGTATTGCGTGGCGGTGGCAAGCTCCTGGCCGTTCATCAAAAAGTCGCCATCACCGGCCATCGTCAACACCACTCTTCCCGTGGTGATGGCCGCGGCAATGCCAGCCGGCACACCGTAGCCCATGGAGCCGTTGGTCGGAGCTAGCTGGGTCTTGAAGCCTTTGACCAAACCGTGATGTTTGAAGAACCGGTGCACCCAACTGGCGAAGTTGCCTGCGCCGTTGGTTAGCACCGCATCAGGTGGCAAATGCTTTTGCAGCGTAGCGACGATGGCGGGCATGTCGATGTCGCCTGGCAGTTTTTGCGACACCATGTTGGCGAGGTAGTCTGCGTTGCAGGCGTGCGTCCAGGCTTCCCACGGCAGGCTGATGGGGGCGGTCAATACTTCCAGCGAGCGGGCTGCGGCATTCATGGTGGACTGGATTGCCAAGTCGGCCTGGTAGACGCGGTTCAGCTCCTCCGCGCTGGCATGAAAGTGCACCAGTTTTTGTTTGGGTTTCGGCGCTTGCAGCCAGCTATAGCCGCTAGTGGTCATCTCGCCCAAGCGCGGGCCGATGGCGATAATGAGGTCGCACTCCTTCAAGCGCTGCGCCAGCTTGGGGTTGATGCCAATGCCCACATCGCCCGCGTACTGCGGATGGAAATTGTCAAAAGTATCCTGAAACCGAAACGCATTGCCAACGGGCAGTTTCCAGTTTTCTGCGAAGCGCTGTAGCGCTTGGGCGGACTGCATCGTCCAGCCGCCACCGCCCGCAACGACGAAGGGTCGCTCTGATTTGAGGAGCATTTCACGCAATTGACGAAGGCTTCCGGGGTCACTCCAGGCCTCAACGGCCTCAACTCGCGGCAGAGCTTGAGGCAGCTCACCATTCGCACGCGCTGTCACTGTGCTGGCCAACATGTCTTCGGGCAATATCAACACCACTGGGCCGGGGCGACCATTCATCGCCGTCGCAAAGGCGCGGGCCACATACTCCGGGATTCGCCTTGCGTCGTCAATGCGCTCAACCCGCTTCGCCATGCCTCCCGTGCTGGGGCCAAAGAAGCTCAAATAATTGACCTCCTGAAATGCCTCGCGGTCGCGCGTGTCGCTGGCCACATCGCCCACAAACAAGACCATCGGGGTGGAATCCTGAAACGCCGTATGCACGCCGATCGACGCATTCGTAGCACCGGGGCCGCGCGTCACAAAGCACACGCCCGGTCTGCCAGTCAGCTTGCCATGCGCTTCGGCCATGTAAGCGGCACCGCCCTCCTGGCGGTTGATGATGAATTGGATGCTTTCGCCATGGAGGTGAAAGCCGTCGAGCACGGCCAGATAGCTTTCACCGGGTACGCCAAAGGCGTGTGTCACACCTTGGGCAACAAGGCACTCGACGAGCAGGTGCCCGACGATTTTCGGAGAAGTCGGGTCAGTCATGAGCGCTATTGTGACGCGCTCTGCCCTTGAACCGCCCGGCCGCTTAGCTGTCGGCTAAGCGGCCTGGGTGTTCTTCGTCGCACTGGTCTTCCTCAATCGTCCTTATGACCCTTGTTCTTCTTCTTGCCATGATGACCATCATGACCATACCGCGCATCTTGCCAGCCAGGATGCTCATTTCGATAGCGCTCGACGACCCACTGCTCTTGAACAAAATAAACCGGTTGTCCGCAAGCGTTGTAGCGGCTGCAATGCTTATTCCATTTCTTTTGGTGTCCTGGTGGAACATACAGATAAATCGGCTGGCGCACCACAGCGACCGGTTGCTGGACGATGATCACCGGCTGCTGATTGATGACGATGGGCGGTGGTCGGTTACCGATGTCGATTCGTCCGTATACGCCGGGCTGGTTGATGCCGATAGAGACACCCACGGTCGTTTGTGCGACTGCCCCAGCACTTGAAAGCGCTGTGGCCGCCATTACCAACAGGCCGGTAACGAATCTGGGCGGGTGATTAGGTTTATTCATGTTCAAGTTTCGTTTCGTTCTGTTCATTCAGGATACTCCGATTTATAACGCCGAGCGACCAGCTTTCGCCGACGCTTCGACCCGCATCAAACGTAATATTTGGTGAGGATACGTCCAGCCGACGCCCGGTGTGCTTCCCAACCTGCTCAACCGACGTGTTGTCAAGTTTCGCGCTAGACTGATAGATTAGTACCAACCGCTGAGACTCACCATGAACGCAATCGTCCAAGACCACGCCCCCATTGATTCCAGCAACGCCAAATTCGGCAGCGGCAAAGAAGTGCGCCGCCTGGAAGATGAGCTGCTGCTCAAAGGTCAAGGCCAGTTCACCGATGACGTGACCCTGCCCGGCCAGGCGCACTTGATGTTTTTGCGCTCGCCCTACCCGCACGCGCGTATTGTGTCGATTGACATCGCAGCCGCGCTTGCGATGCCGGGCGTGATGCAAATCACCACGGGGGCCGACTTGGTCAAAGCGGGTGTGAAACCCTTGCCAACCGTGGCGGGCTTTCCCCGTGCAGATGGCTCGCCCGCTGCCAGTGCGCCACGCAACGGCCTGGCAATTGACAAAGTGCGTTTTGTGGGCGACCCGGTGGTGGCCGTGGTGGCGCAGACCCTCGCGCAAGCCCGTGATGCGTGCGAGGCCATCGTGATCGACTACGACGAGCTACCGATGGCCGTCCACATGGATGACGCGCTGGCGGCCGGTGCACCGCTGCTGTGCGACAGCATCAACGACAACCTTGCGGCCGAAATGCGCCACGGTAATGTGGATGCGACTGACGCTGCCTTCAAAGCGTCGCGCCATGTCGTCAAGCTCGACATTACCAACCAACGTCTGTCGGCCCTCGCGCTGGAGCCGCGCTCGGTTCTGGCGTATGTCGATTCGGCTTCAAATCGCCTGACGATTCGCATGAGCACGCAAATGCCCTCGGGTGAGCGCGACACCTTGAGCGCGATGCTGGGTATCCCCAAAGAAGAGATGCGGGTGGTGGTGGGCGACGTGGGCGGCGGTTTCGGCATGAAGACGGGAGCGTATGCGGAAGATGCGGTGGTAGCGTTTTGCGCCCGCGCGTGTCAGCGACCGGTCAAGTGGATCGCCGAGCGCGGCGAGGAGTTTTTATCTGCGGCGCATGGCCGCGATGTGCAGACCAGCGCCGCCTTGGCGCTGGATGCCAGCGGCAAAATTTTGGCCCTGCGCGTGCACTCGCTGGCCAACGTGGGCGCGTACGCGATGGGTGTGGGCGTGGCGATTCAGGCACTGATTGGCCCCTGGGTGCAAACCAGCGTGTATGACATTCAAACCATCGACTTTCGTTACCAGGCGGTGTTGACCAACACGGCTCCGACGGGTGCCTACCGTGGCGCAGGCAGGCCCGAAGCGATCCACATCATGGAGCGGCTGATGGACGAAGCCGCCCGCCAGATCGGCATGGACCGCATCGCGCTACGCCGCCGTAACTTCATCCAACCGGATCAGATGCCGTACAAAAACCCGATGGCGCAGGTGTATGACACGGGCCGCTTCGAGCATGTGATGAACCAGGGCTTGGCGCTGGCCGACTGGAGTGGCTTTGAGGCCCGCGCGGTTGACTCCAAAAAACGCGGATTGATGCGCGGCTTGGGCATCGCGACATTTTTAGAATGGACGGGCGGTAATGTCTTTGAAGAGCGTGTGACCATCACCGTCAAACCCGAAGGCATCATCGAAGTCTATTCCGCCGTACAAGCCATGGGCCAAGGAATTGCCACGACGTTGGCGCAGCTCGTGGTGGATACTTTTGGCGTGCCGATCGACAAAGTGCGCATCGTGCTGGGCGACACAGATCGGGGCGTGGGCTTTGGCAGTGCGGGTTCACGCTCGATCTTTACCGGTGGCTCGGCGGTGCGAGTTGGCTCTGAGCGCACGATTGATGCGGCCAAAAAACTGGCTGCCAAAGAGATGGAAGTGGCGGCAGACGACATTAGCTACAGCAACGCGGAGTTCAAGGTCAACGGCACCGATCTGAAGATGGACTTGTTCGCCCTGGCCGCGCGCCAAAGCGACAAGCAAATCTACATGGATTCCACCAGCAGCGTGGCCGGCCCCACTTGGCCCAACGGCTGCCACGTCTGCGAGATCGAGCTGGATGCGCAGACCGGCCACATTGATGTCGTCGCCTACGCTTCCATGAATGACGTGGGCAACGTCATCAACCCGATGATCGTTCGCGGCCAGTTGGACGGTGGCGCGGTGCAAGGCCTGGGCCAGGCGCTGTGCGAGCATCTGCAATACGACCGCGAGACCGGCCAGCTGGTCACTGGCAGCCTGATGGACTACTGCGCGCCGCACGCCGATATTGCGCAGAGCTTCAAAAACGAAATGGACACCTCCACGCCCTGCAAAAACAACCTGCTGGGTGTGAAAGGCGTGGGCGAGCTAGGCACGATTGGCGCGACCCCCGCGTTGGTGAATGCGGTGGCTGATGCGCTGACTCGCAATGGCATGGCGGCTAAAGCACCGCAATTGCAAATGCCGCTGTCGCCATCGCGCTTGTGGGAATTGATGCAGGCGTGAACCCTGTGTGAAAGAAGCCCCTTACGCCTGGGTGGTGGTCTGGGCAACCTTCGTTAGCCTGGCCGTCATCTTTGGGGTTGCCTATTCGTTCGCGGCGTTTTTTGATTCCTTTGCCGCCGAGTTCTCTGCCAAACGTGCCGATGTCGCCCTGGTTTTTGGTCTGACCGGGTTGATCTACTTTGCCTTTGGCGGTGTCGGCGGCATGCTGTCAGATCGGTTTGGCGCACGCCTCATTTGCAGCCTGGGCATGCTGTGCATCGCAGCGGGCCTGCTACTGACCAGCTTCGCGCAGTCGCTCAATGCTGTTTATCTTTTCTACAGCGTCGGCATTGGCGCGGGCATCGCGTTGGCTTACACGCCAGCGATTGGCAATGTGCAGCCTTGGTTCACCACGCGGCGCGGCCTGGCATCGGGCATTGCAAGCTCGGGCATTGGGTTGGGGACGCTGCTGGTGCCGCTGTTGGCAGCGATGTGGATTACGTCAATGGAGTGGCGGATGGCACTGCGCGTGATGAGTGGCGCAGTGATCTTGGTGGGCTTGAGTTCAACTTTGCTGCTCAAACGTACCCAACTCACGCCGCCTGGCACCGCCAATGTCAATGGCCCTTTACCCGGCCTCACGCTGGCGCAAGCGCTCAAAGACAAACGATTTTGGTGGTTTTACCTGTTCACCTTCACCGCAGCCCCCACCATGTTCATTCCGTTCGCGCATGTATCGGCCTCCGCACGCGACATCGGCATCAGCGACGCGAATGCCGTGGGCTTGGTCGGCCTGATTGGCATTGGCAGCCTGGTGGGCCGCTTTGCCATCAGCGCGCTGGCAGATCGCCTGGGTCGCACCTTGACGTTGACGCTGATGCAAGTCTCGATGGCCGCCACCTACCTGCTGTGGATCGCCTCGGGCGGCTACCCAACCCTGGTGGTTTTTGCGCTGTGGTTTGGCCTAAGTTACGGCGGTATCGTGTCGCTGATGCCCGCGATTTGCATGGACTTGTTTGGCGCGCGGGCCGTGGCCGGGATCATTGGCACGCTGTACACCGGGGCGGCGGTGGGCAACCTGCTCGGCCCCGTTGCTGCGGGCGCAGTGTTTGACCGGATGGGCAGCTACCACCCGGTGCTGTGGTTTTGCGTTGCGCTTTCCGTCGTGTCGGTCTATGCCAGCACACGGGTTCGGAATTAACCGGGCATCCAGGTCCCGCATTGCCAACACTGATCAAATCCGCCCTCCACCAGCTCGCCGCACACGCATTGCCAGCGGTGCTGCGGCACATGCTGTAGATCGTGAAGCAGTGAGCGAGCGCGCGGCTCTTGCTCGTTGTGGGTGATCCAGACTTCAGGCAGGCATTGATCGGGGGGCAGCTCGCCCATCATGCCGCCCAGGTACTGACGCTGGACGCTGGCGACGATGCCCTCAACGCCCAACGCATCGGCCCACAGCGTGGCAATAGCGAGATTGGGAGCTTGGGTCAATCTCAACATGAGGGGTGCATGCCATCGACTGCGATTTCAAGTTGGCGTGGGCCCGCGCGAGCCCGCTGCTTCCAGGTGTATCAAGCGGATATCGTCTGCGCAGGTGAATCCCAGCAGATACGGCTGGCCCATGCAGTCAAACTGATGAACGCGCAAAGCCGCGAGGTCCACAAAACAGGGCTCCACCGCCAGCGGGTCTCGCGCGATGACGTCAATGGCGGCATACACATCGTCAAGGCCTGGCGTGGGCAGGCGCTTCATGTTTCGTGCAAAACGGCGGGTCTGTACGATCGCAAGGGTTGCGGCGCGTTTCATATTCAGAACGCCCGTGGGGTCAAGCGTACCGCCTGGTTGCGCGGCTCCGACAATGCGGCCAGCGACTCGGCGACGAAAGTCACGGGCAACTCGGGGTTGTCCAGCGCGGCGCGGCCAATGCGTGCCCAGTATTCGATTTGACCCGCGATGGTGCGGTGGTCTACCACGGCATCGAGCTTGGCCTGCTCGTACAGCACGGTGCTGACGCGGATTGAAATACTTGGGTTGGTGCTCGAATTGAGATTAGATTTAGTTGCCATGCTGATTTTCTCTTGGTTACTACAATTGTAGTCAAATTTTGCCTATTGTGACCCAAAAACACCGTCTCGAGTCGATTTTAACGAAATTATGAATAAAAAAGCACTCTCGCTCTCGTACGAATTGCATAAGCAGCTGCTATTTACATAGCATATAGAACTGTCATCAAGAGATCGACTCAATCCGTCGCAATTGCTCGTAGGCCTTCCCAAACCGATTGGCCAGAAAGTCTGGCAAGGCCACCTCCTCCTGGCGAATGAAGCCTCGCTTAGGCAGCTTGCCTTCGCGAAACAGATCGACCGCTGCGCAAATGCCCGCAGCGGTGGTGATCTGGATGGCCGAGAGCGGCGCGTCAACGCTGCTTGCGCGTTGGGCAAATATCTTGCGTGCAAAAACCTCCTGCACATAGGCACCCCGGCGCATGCCACTGACCGTGACAAACACCAGCACCACATCTTGCATCGTGGTGGGCACCGCCTTGCGCAGGATGGTTTTAAGCGCTTCCTGGTCGTCTGACAGGCGCAGGTCGCTCAACAAAAATTGCATTAACTCGCGATGCCCCGGATACCGCACGCTTTTGTAGTCCAGATTGCGCACTTTGCCGTTGAGCGTATCGCATAGCGTACCCAGGCCGCCTGAGGTGTTGAAGGCCTCGTACTCAACGCCATCCAGAGAAAAATGCTCCAGCCCTTCGAGCGGCAGCATGGCGGTGACAACGCCTTCGTGAATCGCCTCGCAGGGGTGGCAATATTCATTGATCAAACCATCGACGCTCCACGTCAGGTTGTACTTCAGCGCATTGTTCGGGAACGCCGGCAACGCACCGACCCGCATCTTGATCTCATCCAGCGAATCAAACTGCTGCGCCAAGTGGTGCGCAACGATGCCGATAAACCCGGGTGCCAGGCCGCACTGGGGCATGAAGGCGGTGTTGGCATCCTGCGCCAACGCCATGATGGCCTTGGTGGCGGCCACGTCTTCCGTCAGATCGAAGTAGTGGCAGCCCGTATTTTTGGCGGCCTGCGCAACCTTGAGCGCCAGGTGGTAGGGCAACGCGTTGATCACCGCGTAGTGCCCTTGCAAGACACGCTCAAGTGCCGCGGCCTGGTCGGTGTCCACCTCAACAGCATCGATTTTTAAACCGCCCAGTTTGTCGAGTGACGCACGCGATTGATCGGCCACCGTCACGCTGTAGTCGCCTGAATTGACAAGCAGATGGGCAATGGTGTGGCCGATGTGGCCGGCGCCTAAGAGAGCGATTTTCATGGGGATTCCTTCGCTACATTTTTGGCTATCGTTGCGACGGATGCCAGAACGTGACGGCCCGCTCAGCCCACTCCAGCAGCGCGTAAATCAACGTGCCCGCCAGCGCGGCAATCACAATCGTGGCCCACACCAGCCCCATGTTCATCCGCGCGGCCTCAGAAGAAATGCGAAAACCCATGCCGACCGTGGGTGAACCAAAAAACTCGGCTACGATGGCGCCAATCAACGCCAGCGTGGAGGCCACTTTCAGTCCGTTGAACAGAAACGGCATCGCTGTGGGAAGGCGCAACGACAGCAATGTGCGCGCGTGGCCGGCCGCGTAGGAGCGCATCAGATCAAGCTCCATTCGCCCCGTCGCGGCCAGCCCGGCGAAGGTGCTGATCAGCATGGGGAAGAAGGTCATCAGCGCGACAACCGCTGCTTTGGAATGCCATTCAAAGCCAAACCACATCACCATGATGGGCGCAATGCCGACCAGCGGGATTGAGCTGGCCAGCGCGCAGACGGGCAGCAAGCCGCGTTGTAGGAACGGACTTTTATCAATCAAGATACCCAGCAGAAAACCGCCGCTACAGCCGATGACGTAGCCGATCAACGCCGAGCGAAGCACCGTCGTGTTGAAGTCGTCCAGCAGCACATCCCACTGCTCCCACAGCGTGCTGGCGATGAGTGCGGGCGCCGGTAAGAGCACGCGCGGCACGTCGAAGGCCTGCACGCCGATTTGCCAAAAGACGAGCACCCATGCACCCAGTAAAAGCGGAATGACGTGGCGTGGCCAGCTCTTGTCGGTCTCAACCGATGCAAGATTGGTCAGCCCCGCGCAGGCCATCAAACCCACTGCCACCATGGCCAGCCAGAACCCGTGGCTGTTGCTCACCACCGTCGCACCACCTGCCAACACAGCCAGAGGTGCGACAGCTCCGGCCAAACCCATCAACGCAAAAACAGCGGCGCGCGTTACACCGCTGTGCGTATTGAACACGCCCATCAACGCTGCGACAGCGACGCAGCCCAGGCCTGCCATACCCCAAGCAGATTGCAACCAGAACAAGCGTTTCTCATCGATGATGCCAACGGGCAGCCACAGGCAAATGCCCAGCAAGACAAGCACTGCGAAGCATACGATTTTAAAAAATGAAATCATGCGTTTTTAGAGCTATTTCTTCGCAATGCGCCAGGGCTTGAGCACCTGATTTTCAATCGCCGCCATCACGCCATTCAGCGCCAAACCCAGCGCAGCCGCCATCAGCAAAGCCGACCAGATTTGCGCCGTGTTGCCGTAGTACGAGCCGGCCAGCAGGCGCGCGCCCAAGCCCGCCTGCGCACCCGTGGGCAGCTCCGCCACTATCGCGCCGACCAGCGCTGCGGATACGCCCACTCGCAAGCTCGGCATCAAAAATGGCAGCGACGCAGGCAGGCGTAACCGCCAGAAGGACTGGTTTTGTGTCGCGGCGTAGGTGTGCAGCAATTCGCGCTCAAACACGCCAGCCGAGCGCAACCCCTGCACCATCGCCACTGTGACGGGGAAGAAGCACAGGTACATCGCGATGAAGGCCTTGGGGGCGAGCCCGGCAAACCCAAGGTTGCCAAAAATGACAATAACGATGGGGGCAATCGCCAAAATTGGTACCGCTTGCGAGGCGATGATCCACGGCAAAACGCCACGCTCCAGCGTGCGGAAATGAACGATCAGCACAGCGAGCAGGATGCCCAGCAGCGCACCGAGCACGAAGCCCGTCAGAGTGGTGACAGAAGTATTCAGCGTGTGATACAGCAGGTTTTGCGGGGTATCGATGGGCTCGTTGAAGATTGTCTCGCGCAAATCTGCTGCCACCTGGTGCGGGGCGGGCAACAGCGGTCGCTTCATCGACCAAGTGGCATCAATGAGCTGCACGGCGCTGTAGTCGATTTTGTCGCGTGCAAAGCGCTCTTTGACTTGGGAAGCGTTCAGCCCCACCGCCGCGCCGTACCAGATGACGATCACGATGCCCAATACAGTCAGCACGGGCCAGAAACGAGCCCAGAGCTGGCGTACAAGAGATTCTTGGCGTGGCAGGGAGTCAGTCATGGTAGCTATCGCCCTCGCGCAGCGCCACGCGGATGCGATGCGCAATGTCCACAAACTCAGGTGTTTCGCGGATGTCCAGCGTGCGGTCTGCGGGCAAGTGGGACTCGATCACCTCGACCACGCGACCGGGCCGGGCCGACATCACGACGATTTTTGACGACAAAAACGCAGCCTCGGGGATTGAATGCGTCACAAAAATCACGGTGCGCCGCTCCTTCGCCCACAGTTGCAACAGTTGCTCGTTCAGGCGATCGCGGGTGATTTCGTCCAGCGCGCCAAACGGCTCGTCCATCATCAAAATCTTGGGCTCAAACCCCAAGGCGCGCGCAATCGACACCCTTTGCTGCATGCCGCCCGACAATTGCCAGGGGAATTTGCCCTCAAACCCGGTCAGGCCGACGTTAGCCAACTGGCGCATCGCCACCTCTTTGCGCTCTGTGGCACCCATGCCCTTGATCTCCAGCGGCAGTGTGACGTTTTTGAGCACGGTGCGCCACGGGTACAACGCGGGTGCCTGAAAAACGTAGCCATACGCGCCGTTTTGGCGAGCCTGGGCCGCGCTGACACCGTTGACCAACACAGTACCTGACGTGACTTGCTCCAAATCCGCAATCACCCGCATCAAAGTGGTTTTGCCGCAGCCTGAAGGGCCAATGAACGAGACGAATTCACCCGCAGCAATATTCAGGCTGACATTTTTCAGCGCATGGACGGGTTTGTCGCCCGCAGCAAAGCTCACGCAGGCATCGGTCACTTGAACGGCCAGCTCGGCGCCTGACATGGGGTTTCTTGCTGGCTTTAAGGCTGGCGTCTGGGGGAGCGGGTCGTTCATGAAAAATGAGGGTTGTCAGGGGTATAAATTCAGTTAAGTATCGGCTAATATAAATTTTGCATGAATCGTGCCGCGACTCTTTTGCACCAATTTCGCACCATTTTGGACGCAACGGGGTGGCACACAAATTGCAAAATTTGATTCGCTGTCCCTCCACGGCCTCCTCCCATTGACTCGCCACTTCAGAAAAAGGAAATTTATGAAAGCCAAGTTTTCAGTCCAAGCCCTATCGACCCACACCTTCAAAACCGCCATGCTCGCCGTTGCATTCGCCGCCGCGTCATTCAGTGCAACGGCCCAGGAAAAGGTGACCGTCCAGCTCAAATGGGTGCCGCAAGCCCAGTTCGCGGGCTACTATGTTGCAGCAGCCAAAGGCTTCTACAAAGACGCGGGCCTGGATGTCACCATCAAGCCCGGTGGCCCTGATATCGCTCCCACGCAAGTGCTGGCAGCCAATGGCGCAGACATCACCGTGGACTGGATGCCCAGCGCGCTCGCGGCACGTGAGGCGGGTGTCGCGATGGTCAACGTGGCCCAGGTGTTCAACCGCTCCGGCATGATGCTGACCTGCAAAAAGTCGGCTGGCGTGAACAAAGAGGCCGACTTCAAGGGCAAAACCCTGGGCGTGTGGTTCGGCGGCAATGAGTATCCCTTCTTCTCCTATATGTCCAAACTGGGCCTGAAAACCACGGGCTCGGCAGCGGATGTGAAGGTTTTGAAGCAAGGCTTTAACGTTGACCCCATCCTGCAAAATCAGGCGGCGTGCATCTCCACCATGATCTACAACGAGTACTGGCAGGTGATTGACGCGGGTGTCAAACCGGAAGAACTGATGACGTTCTACTATGAGGATCAAGGCGTATCAACACTGGAAGACGGACTGTATGCGCTGGAATCCAAGCTGAAAGACCCCGCCTTCGTCACCCGCATGGGCAAGTTCGTCAAAGCCTCCATGAAGGGCTGGGAATACGCTGTGAAGAACCATGAAGAGGCTGCAAAGATCGTGCTGGCGGCTGACAAATCCGGTGGCAGTACCCTGCCTATTCAAAAGCGCCAGATGGAAAACATTGCCAAGCTGATCACCTCGCCTGCTGGCAAAGTGGGTTACCTCGATCCAAAAGCGTACGAGCGGACTGTCAAAGTACTAATGGCTGGCGGCACGGCACCAGTGATCAAGAAAGACCCGGGCAAAGCCGCCTGGACGCACGCAGTGTGGGACGCGGCTTCCAAGTAACTTGGGTACTTCCGAGCATCCAACCCTTGAGGATATCGATATCTCCCAAGGGTCATGTCTGAACTGTGGCGGGGGTTTGAGGGGCGGGGCAAAATCCGCACTCTCAAACCCTCTTCATTTTTGTGCCTGCTCTTCACGACTTGCATGAGTTTGTGCAAAATGCACCGAGTAGGATTGACACTTTCAACCAGAGAGCCAGCGAATGCAAAGTACCCCGGTTCAACCAACGAATTCATCAGGTGCTGACTTGCGTGGCGGTGACATACGAGGCGGCAGACTGCCCGTCGACCAGTACGCGAAGAATTTCTGCGACTCGCATGCCTCGCTGAATCTGGCCCAAGCCAAGCTGGAGGCTGATCGCTGCTACTACTGTTTTGATGCGCCCTGCATCACGGCGTGCCCCACCGGCATTGACATTCCGACATTCATTCATCGCATTGCGGATGACAACATCCGGGGTTCCGCCCACAGCATTCTGTCGGCCAACCCTTTGGGCGGCATGTGCGCCCGGGTGTGCCCGACCGAGGTGCTGTGCGAGCAGGCTTGCGTGCGCAACACGCTGGAAGACAAGCCGGTTGAGATCGGCCTATTGCAGCGCTACGCGACGGATGCCTACTTTGCCAAACCTGGTGCACCGCTGTTCACCCGCGCGCCTGCAACAGGCAAAACAATTGTGGTCGTTGGCGCAGGCCCTGCCGGGCTGGCCTGCGCTCACGGTATGGCACGCCTGGGCCATCAAGTCGTGATATTCGATGCCAACCCCAAGCCTGGCGGCTTGAACGAATACGGCCTGGCCACCTACAAAACCACTGGCGGCTTTGCGCAAAAGGAAATTGACTGGCTGCTGTCCATCGGCGGGATCGAAATTCGCAGCAATCAGCGCCTGGGCAAAGATATCTTTCTGGCTGACTTGGTAAAAAGTTACCCCGCCGTGTTTCTGGGGCTGGGGTTGGACGGTGTCAACGCCATTGGTATTTCACAACCAGATTCTGCCGAGGTGCGTAATGCGGTCGATTTCATTGCGGAGCTGCGCCAGGCACCCACATTCGCATCAGTTCCTGTTGGCCGCAAGGTCGTGGTGATTGGTGGCGGCATGACGGCTGTGGATGCCGCCGTTCAGTCCAAAAAGCTCGGGGCAGAAGACGTGACGATTGTTTACCGCCGGGGTCAAGATGGCATGTCGGCATCCGGCTACGAGCAGGACTGGGCGCAGAAAAACGGCGTAAAACTCAAACACTGGGCGGCACCTCGGGCCATTGTGGAGAATGGTCAAAAAGTATCAGGTGTTGAGTTTGCCTACACCCGGCTTGAAGGTGGGAAGCTGGTCGAAACAGGCGAGACTTTTACGCTGGAGGCCGATGTGGTGTTGAAAGCGATTGGTCAGACTTTTGTAGTTGACGATATCGGCAGCACGATTAAACTGACTCATGGACGAATCGCTACTGACGCTCACGGCCGGACGTCCAACCCTAAAGTTTGGGCGGGCGGGGATTGCCGATACGGTGGGCGCGACCTGACCGTGGAGGCGGTTGAGCATGGCAAGCAGGCGGCTTTGTCGATTCACGCGTCTGTGCAGACTGGAGCATGAAGATGGCAAATCTCACCACTGACTTCATCGGCATCAAAAGCCCCAACCCCTTCTGGCTGGCTTCGGCCCCACCGACCGACAAAGAGTACAACGTCAACCGCGCTTTTGAAGCCGGCTGGGGCGGCGTGGTATGGAAAACCATTGGCGAAGACCCGCACATCGTCAACGTCTACGGCCCACGCTACGGCGCGTTGTTAAGCGGTGACCGCCGCGTGATCGGCTTCAACAACATTGAGCTGATCTCCGACCGCCCGCTGCAAACCAACCTCGACGAGATGAAACGCGTCAAACGCGCCTGGCCAGACCGCGCCGTGGTCGCCAGCATCATGGTGCCGTGCACAGAAGACTCGTGGAAGAACATTCTGGTGAAGGTGGAAGACACCGGCTGCGATGGCATTGAGCTCAACTTTGGTTGCCCGCACGGCATGAGCGAGCGCGGCATGGGCTCGGCCGTGGGCCAGGTGCCTGAGTACATCGAAATGGTGGCCCGCTGGTGCAAGCACTACACGCACCTGCCGGTCATCGTGAAGCTGACACCCAATATCACCGACATTCGCCAGCCCGCACGCGCAGCCAAGGCGGGCGGTGCGGATGCCGTGTCACTCATCAACACCATCAACTCCATCATGGGTGTGAACCTGGACACGATGGTGATGTCGCCCAGCGTGGGGGCCATGGGCTCACACGGTGGCTATTGCGGCCCCGCTGTGAAACCGATTGCACAAAACATGGTGGCCGAGATTGCGCGTGATGCGCAGACGGCGGGCCTGCCAATCTCCGGCATTGGCGGCATCAACACCTGGCGCGACGCGGCGGAGTACATCGCGCTCGGTTGCGGCAATGTGCAG
>JANNFW010000073.1:0-2927 GCA_031380235.1 Rhodoferax sp.
TGCCCGTCACCGCCAGCGCCTTCATGCGGCCGGCTTTCACTTGCGGGATGATGACGGTCGGCACCGTCGCCAAAATCTGTGTGTCGCCACTGACGATAGACAGCGCCGCTGGTGGCCCGCCGTTGAAGGGGATGTGCACGGCGAAGGTGCCCGTCAGCGCCTTCAAATACTCCATCGTCAAGTGCGAAGACGAGCCATTGCCGACCGAGGCGTAGTTGTATTTGCCGGGGTTCTTGCGCATCAGCTCCACCAGCTCGGCGACGTTGCTCACGGGCAAACTGGAATTGACCGCAATCAGGTTCGGCTGCGAGGTGGTGATGACCACCGGGGCCAAGTCCTTCGCCGGGTCGTAGCTGAGCTTGCTGTACAAAAACGGCGCAAACGACACCGGGCCATTGAAGCCCAGCAGCCAGGTGTGCCCGTCCGGTGCGCTCTTGGCGACTTCGCCTGCGCCGAGCGTACCGCCAGCCTGCGGACGGTTTTCAATGACGATGGGTTGCCCCAACGAGTCTTTGAGTTTGTCCTGCATGCTGCGGGCGATGGCATCCAGAGATGAGCCTGCCGGTGCGACCACGATCCAGCGGATGGGCTTGCTGGGGAAGCTCTGGGCGGCGGCACCCGTCCATGCGGACAGGGCAGCAAGCATCGCTGCGGTCATCGCTAACCGCTGAAGCGTGCGACGGTTGAAAAGTCGAGTCATGCGGTTTCCTTGCTGGTATTTTTTTCGTTATCTTTATCTTTGTGTTTGTCGGCTTCAGATAGAAACGAGTCTGCAAAAAAATCGTCCTCAGGCAGCATGCCCCGCGCAAGGTACGCGGCCTTGGCAGAGTCCACCACAATCGGCGCGCCACACGCATAGACCTGGTGGCCCGAGAGATCGGGCAAATCTTGCAGCACGGCGTTGTGGACAAAGCCGGTGCGGCCCGTCCATGCGTCTTCGGGCAGCGCATCCGATATGACGGGGACATAGGTCAGGTTGGGCATCTCGGCCAGCCGCGCCTTGACCCAATCGTCCATGTACAAATCCGCCGGGCGACGGCCACCCCAGTACAAAATCGCGGGGCGGGTGATGCCTTTGTGCTGCATGTGCTCGATGATGGCCTTGATCGGCGCAAAGCCCGTGCCCGAGGCTAAGAGAACAATCGGCTTGTCGGAATCCTCACGCAGATAGAAGCTGCCATACGGGCCTTCGATGCGCAGTATTTCCTTTTCTTTCATCGCGCCAAAAACGTGATCGGTGAACTTGCCGCCGGGCAGGTGGCGGATGTGCAACTCCAGCGGCGCGGCGGGCGTGGTTTCTGTTTTGATCTGATGATGCGGTGCGCCCGCCATCGAGTAGTTGCGCCGAGCGCCGTCGCGCAGGATGAATTCAATGTACTGACCCGCGTAATAGGCAAAGGTGTCGTTGGCGGGCAGTTGCAGCAGCACGCGCATCACGTCGTGTGATTTTTTCTCCAAGAGCGTCACGCGCGAAGGCATTTTTTTGATCGGGTTGGCCCCGGCCTCAGACACCTGGCGCGACTCCAGCACGACGTCGCTGTGCGGCACGCCGCAGCAGGTCAACACGTAGCCGTTCGCCTCTTCGTCGACGCTCAAGGCCTTGCTCTGATGCGGGCCATGCACCACCGTGCCACTGATCTTTTTGCATTTGCAGGAGCCACAGGCACCGTCTTTGCAGCCGTAGGGAAGGCCGATGCCTTGGCGAATGCCTGCGGCCAGCATGGCTTCGCCCGCGTTGACGCTGAATTCGCGGCCACTGGGCAAAACGTTGACTTGAAACGTTTTTGCCGCTTCTTTGATATCACCAGGTGCGTCAACACTTGCATCAACACTTACATCGACTGCGACATCGGAATGGGTCATATTTTCGGTATCCTAGGATCTGGAAATTCCACAGCCCTCGATTTTGCCTTCAAACCAATCCCCTTTGGGCGCATTGCCCGCCCGTTTTCGCCGTGAACGTCTGCTGATCATCGGCTGTGGTGACGTGGGCATGCGCGTTGTGCAGGGGCTGGGTGGGCGCTTGAAGGTGTTTGCGCTGACGTCGTCGCCCGAACGCATCCACCTGTTGCGTCAAAGCGGCGTGACACCGCTTCTCGGCAACCTGGATGACGCATCCACCTTGGCAAGACTCGCGGGCATCGCAACGCGAATCATCCATCTGGCCCCACCACCCGCTGAAGGGCGGCGCGATTTACGCACAGCGGCGCTCAACGCGGCGCTGCGTCTGCGCAGCGTGCCCGAGTCCCTGGTGTACGGCTCCACCAGCGGTGTCTATGGCGATTGCCAGGGGGGCGTTGCTTCTGAACTCATGGCGGTCAACCCCCACACGCCAAGAGCCGTGCGACGCGTGGATGCGGAGCAGCGGGTACGTCATCTAGGTCGCGCCACCGGCGTGCGCACCAGCATTTTGCGCATCCCCGGCATCTACGCGCAGGATCGCGAGGGCGGCACGCCCGAGGCGCGCTTGCGCAAAGGCACACCGGTGCTGCAGGCGGCAGATGATGTCTTCACCAATCACATTCATGCCGATGATCTGGCCCGCGCAGTCGTCAAAGCGTTGTGGCAAGGCAAGCCGCAGCGCGTGGTCAACGTCAATGACGACACGGTGCTCAAGATGGGCGATTATTTTGACTTGGCCGCCGACCTGTATGGCCTGCCGCGCCCACCGCGCGTGCCACGCAGCACGGCGCAGGATCAATTGCCGCTGATGCTTCTCAGCTTCATGAGCGAATCGCGCCGCATGGACAACTCACGGCTGAAAAAAGAGCTGAAGCTGCGCTTGAACTACGCGACGGTTGCCGATGGGTTGGGCGCGAAGCTGCGGTAAACCATCAGCGGCTGCACCATCACCCTTGGGTAGTTGCAGGCGCGCGTTAATTTGTCCAGCGCATCAATGCTCTTGAAGACCTCACGGTTGCCCTTTT
>JANNFW010000080.1:0-1751 GCA_031380235.1 Rhodoferax sp.
GTTCGAGTGCGGCCCCACTCAATGGAGCCCAAGGCGCAGATGTTAGGGGCAATCGGGCAAAAATCAAGCCGCCCGAGTTGAATGCACACGAGATTTACGGATTTGGGCGTGATTTTCCAGAGGCTTTGGCGCGCGGAATACAGTTAAATCCGAATAGAACGCCGGGTCTTCGTTCGCCGCCCACCAGCCAGGCACGCCCAGCACCGGCAAGTGCGCGAACGGCTTGGCCGCAAGTCGGTTGGCGCTGATGTCAGCGGCCACCCAGGCATCCAAGTCAGCTAGGGAAGTTGATGCGGGATGAACCCGGTACACATGGGCGGTGATACCCTTTCGCGGCGCGACGAGCTTCTCCAGCAAGGCATGGCCGAAAAGCAGCAGATGTGCGTCGCGCCAAAGCGGTCTCAAGCCACCAAACAGCCTGTCCCAATCCTTCGACACCAGTGCATCCCAAAGCGCATCCGGCGCGTGCAAAAACGCCGCGTTCTCGTCAAACACCGTCAACGCATCACGCACCGCACCGCGCACATCACGTATGCCATCCGCCTCAATCTGCGCCGCCTGAAGCTGGTTAAGCCGCTTCTTGGTTTGCGGGAAATGCAGCCAGCACAGGCCGTTGAAGAAGTCATGCAGGTTGTCGCGGGTGGGGCATTGGCCGGTCTGAAAAATGTAGCGCTCGTAGGGCTCGCCTGCGGGGAGCACAGACTGCGCAGCGAACCGGATAGGCGCGCTCGAAGCGCCGTTCAACGCATCAGCCAGGCTGCCCGCAGACTCCCACGCGGTGGCAATGGGCTGCCCCACATCGCGATAGGCCGCCAGCCAGGGTGCAAGCCAGTTGATGGGGGTCAGGCCATCCGCCAAGGCAACGCCTCCCCGCTTCGCAGCGGCTTCAACTGGGCCTCGCCAAACGCAAAGCTCTCAGGCGGTATCCAGCTTTCGCGCTTGAGTGTGATGTGGCCTGCGTTGCGCGGCAGGCCGTAGAAGTCGGCACCGTTAAAGCTGGCGAAGGCCTCCAACTGACCAAGAGCGCCGACTGAATCAAACGCCTCGGCGTACATCTCCATCGCGGCATGCGCGGTGTAGCAACCGGCGCAGCCGCTGGCGTGTTCTTTCAGGTGCGCGGGGTGGGGCGCGCTGTCGGTGCCGAGGAAGAATTTGGGCGAGCCGCTGGTGGCCGCTTCAAGCAAGGCCAGGCGATGTGTTTCGCGCTTCAGCACGGGAAGGCAGTAAAAGTGGGGCCTAATGCCGCCCGTGAAGATCGCGTTGCGGTTGAAGAGCAGATGATGCGCGGTGAGGGT
This sequence comes from Rhodoferax sp., assembly GCA_031380235.1. Classification (GTDB taxonomy): domain Bacteria; phylum Pseudomonadota; class Gammaproteobacteria; order Burkholderiales; family Burkholderiaceae_C; genus JANYCG01. Next base: position 1,296 of record JANNFW010000080.1, read on the forward strand.
TGCGCCGGTGTAGCCGTCTGCAGCGCCCACGTACTGCGCAGCCTCGCGCGTGGTGATGTGCTCCATCACGATTTTGAGCTCCGGGAAATCGCGACGCAGCGGCATGAGCTGCGTATCGATGAACACGGCTTCGCGGTCGAACAGGTCGATAGCAGGCGATGTCACCTCGCCGTGCACGAGGAGCAGCAAGCCTTCGCGCTGCATCGCCTCCAAGGTTTTGTAGGTTTTGCGAATATCCGTCACACCCGCATCGCTGTTGGTGGTGGCACCTGCTGGGTAGAGTTTGACGGCAACCACGCCGGCCTCTTTGGCGCGCTTGATTTCGTCAGCGGGCAGGTTGTCGGTGAGGTAGAGCGTCATCAACGGCTCGAAATTCACGCCCGCAGGTACGGCCTTGCGGATGCGCCCTGCGTAATCAACCGCCTGGGCCGCCGTGGTGATGGGCGGCTTCAAATT
>JANNFW010000088.1:0-3832 GCA_031380235.1 Rhodoferax sp.
AAAGACCTGGATGGTTCCGGTGCCATCAGCATGGACGAAATCCGCCAGTGCGCCCAGGCCAAGATCAACAAGCGCATGAACAACGACGCGAACTACAAGCCGCACAATTTGGTGTTGAACGGCAATGCGGCCTTTGTGCCAGCATGGTTTGCGCAAGCCAGCGCCGTGCCGATGTCGGCAACGCCTGTCACCACAGGCGTGACGCAATCGCCGGGTACGTCTTCAGGGCCGGTGCCGCCATTCGCAGGGGTTGCCGCAGCGATCATTACGCCGACCAGCCCATTGGCCACAGCCCAGCTCACCGGCGAGCAGGCGCTGCGCCAAATTTTCGACCAGCGCGATGCCAAGCGCCGCGTGCAGTTCACAGCGGCCAGCAACAAGCTCAAAATCGGCCAAGACGCGCTCGATTTCGCCGTGCAATCTGACCGCGCAGGCTACGTCTACGTGGCGCAAGTCGGGTCCGACAGCAAATCCGTCTACCTGCTGTTCCCCAACGACCTCGATCAAGACAACAAAATCGAGGCGGGCCAATCCATGCAGTTGCCCCGAGCCAATTGGCGCGTGAAAGCCGCAGGACCTGCGGGGGTGGACAACCTTCTGGTGATGGTGACCGACGGCCCGCGCGACCTGAAGCCGCTCGAGGCCGTCAAGGCCGGGCCGTTCGTCAGCTCACTGAACGATGCGCAAGGCCGCAGCAAGCTCGGTGCTTTGCTGACCACGTCGAACATGGTCGCCAATGCGGTTTGCCTGAACATGGCAACCCGGCAGAACAATCCGCTGTGCTCGGATGCCTATGGTGCGTCGATGCTCAAGATTGAAGAGGTGCCGTGACGCGGGCGCTGTACCAAGTGCCCCGCCCCACGCCATGTTGCGTGAGCTGCCCTGAAGTGAGCAGCTTGCCCATGTGAAGCTTGACGGTGTGGCGGTTGGCCTTGGTTTGGGCTTGCGCACTGGCGATGGTGATGCGGCCATGCTCGCGCGCCATTGTCAGCAAGGCCATGGACAGCGCTGGCAGTTGGGCGAGCATCAGCAGTTCAGTTTCAATTTTTGTCTCTAACCGCTTCACTTGGGAGCACAGTGAGCTCAAGAAAAATGTAATCCACGGTTGCCAGTTGGGTGCGGGTGTGCGGATCGTGCCCTGCGTTTGCCGCAGCGCAATGTAGTAGCCATTCTTGTTCTGTTCGATGATGCTTTCGAGCGAGCTGTACGGCACATGCACGTAACCCGCTTGCATCAGCAGCAGTGTGGTGAGGATGCGCGACAGGCGGCCATTGCCATCTTCAAAAGGGTGAATCTCCAAAAACACCACGACGAATACGGCCACGATCAGCAGCGGGTGCAGCGATTGGCTGTCGCGCGTACGCCGCACCCAATCCAGCAGCTCCTGCATCAAGCGCGGGGTGTCGAAGGGTGAGGCGGTTTGGAAGATGGTGGCAACTTCATGGCCCTGACTATCGAACGCCGCCACTCGGTTGTCGTGCGTTTTGTAGCTGCCACGATGCCGCTCGTCTTTAGCGCTGTGCGCGAGCAAGTCCCGGTGAAGCTGACTGATGTGGTTTTCATTAAAAGGGATGTGCTCCCACGCGCTGAACAGCAACTCCATGACCTGCGCGTAGCCAGCCACCTCCTGTTCGTCGCGCGAGGCAAACGATTTCATTTCAATTTGGGCCAGCAGTGCTTCCACCGCCTGGTCAGACAACTTGCTGCCCTCGATGCGCGTGGATGATCCAATGCTCTCAATGGTGGCGACACGACGCAGTGCCAGAAGTCGATCCGGTGCCAGCGTGCTCAACGCACGCCACGCCCCTTTGAACTCGTCGAGCTTGGACAGCATTGCCAGAATTTCTGGCGTGATGGAGATGTCGCTAGCGTTGAACATCGCCATAAATATAGCCGTAAATAGCCGGTATCAGTTATAAATAGCCATAAATATCTATAAATAACCAATAATTCGTCTACCCCCGCCGCGTCCCCACCACCGCAGCACCAATAATCAGCGTGGCCGCAAGCGCGATGTTCCAGCTCAAACCGCGGTTGGTCACCATCATCAACAGCACCGTGGAGGCCAGCGGGGTAAGGTAGCTCAAGATGCCGATTTGGCGCGCATCGCCGAGCTTTATGGCTTTGTCCCACAGGAAAAACGCGGCACCCAGTGGCCCCAGGCCCATCACCGCCAGCAGCAGCCAGTCGCGTGCGCTTAACCTCACAGAAGGCTCCAGTGCAAAGTGGCAGGCCAGCGACAACACCCCCGACACCAAACCAAAGAGACCAATCGCCGCAGTGGGGAAGCTCTTGCCATTCACTTCAGCCCGCTTGGTTTGCAGCGAGTAGTTGGCCCAGATGAGCGCCGAGAAAAGCGCCAGCAGGTAGCCCAATACGGGGCTTGCAGATGATGACGCGCTGGCTGCGACAGCACCCTCGCGCGCACCCAAGATCGCAATCGCCGCGCCCACAAACCCCGTGATGGCTGCCGAAATGTGCACCTTGCGCAACGCCACACCCGGCAAGTAAAGCGGAGCCAACACCACGATGAACAACGGCCACAGGTAGTTGACTAAATTCACCTCCACCGCCGGAGCCATGCGCAGGGCGATGAACAGCATGAAGTGAAAACCAAACAGCGTGAATACGCCCAGTAGCAGCATCCGCGGTGCCACCTGCCACTGCCGCCTGTCCTTGATCACAAACGGCCAGGCCAGTACGCTGCCAATCATCAGTGCGATGCCGGTCAACAGGAATGGTGGAACGTGTTGGAGCGATACACCCAGCGCTGAGAGGGATGCCCACAGCGCGATGGCGGCGAGTGCGTAGAGATTAGCTTTCATTTCAAGTGTGCTGCGTTGGCCGCGCTGGCATCGCGCAGGGTTTGGCTGATGGTGCCCAGTTGGGATGCGCGTTGCCAAAACTCGATTGCCCAGGCCCGCGCTTGCGCGACCTGCACCTCAAACCCGGCGGGTTGTGGTTGAGGTCGCACGGGGCTGGGCTCCAGTTCGCCATCATGCACGCCGGGGCGCCAGATCATCGGCAGCATGTCGTAGACCGGGGTCGGGATGAAGACGGGGTTGTTCAGGTCGTCCACGAAGAAAGAAAGATTGCCAAAGTGCATGTCGGTGTTGCCAATGTACTGACCAAACAGATAGACGCTGGCCACCTCGTTGAGATGAGCGACGGCCAGCCGCTTTTGCGCGGCCAGTGCCTCGCAAGTGGCCACCCAATGACGGCGGGGTGATTTCACAAACGCATCATGAACTGCGGCTGCGGCCACCACATGGCGTTTGCCTTCAACGCCCACTCGGTCAAACCGCTGCGACTCCAGGTACGTGCGTTGATCTGACTCCAGAATGCGTGTGCTCGCCACTGCCACGCCGTGCTTGGCCAGCACGGTAAGCGCCAAATGCTCCAGATTCAGCAGGTCATGCCAACGCTCGCCAAAAGGCGTTCCGCGCGGTGGGCTGAACTTGACGATGAAGTGATGGTGCCCAGATGGGGACTGGCTTGGATTGAATGGCGTTTCAGTGATGAATTTGGGCTGCTCGCCGCCCGCGCTGGAGTGAGCGGGCAGGGTTTCGTGGACGTTGCTTGCTTGCCTGTCGTAATGCGCGAGGCGCGCGTCCATTTGCACGGACGCTTCATTCATCAATCGGCCCATGCGCTCGCCCAAATTCAGTGCGCCCGGCGGATCGTCTGCGTGGTTGATCGCCAGGTAAAGCACCTGCTCAGCCGTCCATTGATCAGGATCTGCGGGGAAGTCGGGCCGCACGCGTGTGAGCTGCCGCCCCAAAAAGCCTTGGGGTCGCAGTGTTTGCAAAAACCACGGCAACTCGCCCGGCAG
>JANNFW010000089.1:0-23028 GCA_031380235.1 Rhodoferax sp.
ATTGAATTGGTTCGGTACCTGAAATTTGCGCACGAAACTCACCATCCCCGCCTACTCCCATCCCCAGCCTCTGCGTAGCCCGCGTCGCCGCCACATAAAACACCCGCGCGGCTTCCTGCTCGTCTTCGCCCTCAGCGGGCATGTGCCCCACGCCGGGCAGCGCTACCACCGGGAACTCCAGGCCTTTGCTGACTTTCATGGTCATGACTTTGATGGTGTCGCTGCTCGGGTCAAAGTCGCCGACGCCTCGGCGCATTTGCACAGGGATTTGGCGCTGGTGCAGCACTTGGGCGCAGAGGTCGCGGGTTTGGTAGTCGGGGCACAGGATGGCCATGTCGCCCCAGGCGTGGCCTTCTTTGTGAGCGTCGTTGAGGTGGTCGGCAATGGCGTGGGCTTCTTCGCGCAGAGTCGGCAGGCGGATGAAGGTGGGGGCGGGGCCTTCGCGGCCACAACTGATGGGCTTGACCAGGGGGATGCCGTCATCGTCTCGGTCGTCTGCCGTCAATAAATCGGCTGCGATGAGGTTGGCGGTTTGCAGGATTTGCCGGGTGTTGCGGTAATTGATTTTCAAAATGGTGGTGCGGCCCTGGGCTTGCACGCCGACGCTTTTGAAGCTGAATTGTTTTGTCCGCGCTCTTTCATAAATGCTTTGTGCATCGTCGTAGAGCAGCAGCAGGTTGTTGGTGGCAGGGTCGACCATTTGCGTGACCAGCTTGAGCCATTCGGGCGCGAAGTCGTGGCCTTCGTCAATCAAGATTGCCTGGTACTGGCCGCTGGGGATTTGCTTTCTGTCTACACCGGTGATCACGCGTTGCACCATCTCCGTCATGATGGCATCGACCGACATATTTTGAGCGGGCAGCGTTTGCCCAAAGGCGACCAATTGCTGGCGGCACCACTTGTGAAAGTGGCGCACGTGCACGCGGTCGCTTAAGGATTTGGCTTGCATGTTGCTGGCCAGCTTGACGCCCAGTGGTTCGTTGAAGCACAGGATGAGGATCGGTTTGGAGGTGGGCGTGGAGACCTTGGCCAGGTACTCAGCGCGGTAGCCCAGAATCATGGTTTTGCCCGAGCCCGCCACGCCGTGGATGACGCGGTGGCCATCGCCCAAAGACCGCGCCAGTTGCTCCTGCTGCAAGTCCATCACGCGCATGATGCTGGGTAAGTCGGCATCAGTGTCAGCATCTGAATCGGCATCGGAAAACAGCGCAGACTGGGTTTGCACCCGCACATCGGGGAACATGATCCAGCGCACGCGGTCAAGCTGCGGCAGGCTCATCACGCCGCGTATCTCATAGGGAAACATATCCCACAAGCGGCTTTGCAGGTCCTCAGCGTCCACGGCCTCCAGCATTTCGTCCTTGCACAACACGCGGCGCGGCTCGATGGCTTGGTACAGACCACCTTCCATAAACTGCTTGCGGGTGATGTTGGTAAATACCACGCCGTAGCTCCAGGGGAAGGCGAGCTTGCCTTTGTGCGGGCCGTCTGGCTGCACCAGTTGCGGGTCACGCTCCAGCGCATCAACGACCTGGTGCGCGTATTGGCGGGCTTGCTCCAGCGGGTTGATGACGCTTTTGGGGATGCCGTCAGGCGTGATCGTCCAAGTCTGCTTGTCGGCCTGCTGGATGGTGCTGGGCTTCCAGTCTTTGACTTCCAGAATCAAGATGCCCCGGCGCGGGTGCATTACGCAAAAGTCGGGGTGGGCATTGCGCGGCCCCATCGGCACGTCGTACCACATGAGGTAATCGTCATCGAGCTTGTGCTCCAGCCGCTCGGCCAAGCGGCGCTCGCCACTCGTCATGCGGGCGACGCAGGTGCTGATGGCGGGGATCAGGGTTGCCATCGGTTTCAGATTGCCCTGGAGGATTCAGTATGGGATCAAGGGCAAATTAACGCAACACTGTCAATGATGATGCCCATGCGCGCCGTGCACGTGTTTGTGCTCAATCTCTTCGGGGATGGCTGCGCGCACGTCGGTCACCTTCAGGTTGAAGCGCAGCGTCAGGCCAGCCCAAGGATGATTCGCATCCAGATGCACGGTGTCGCCCTTGATTTTCATGACGTTGAAGACCTGCTCGGTGCCATCGGGCGAGCGGCCTTTGAGCTGCCCGCCGACCTTCACGCCGGGTGGGAAGTCGCGCCGGGCGATGGTTTGCACCAGGGCTTCGTCACGCAAGCCAAAGGCATCCTCGGGGGCGAGCTGTAGTGCGGTCTGGTAGCCCTTTTCCTGGCCGTCCAGCGCGGCTTCGATTTTGGGCAGGGTATTGTCGTAGCCGCCGTGCAAATAGGCCATGGGCTCTTTGACTTCTTCGATCAGTTTGCCGTTGGCATCGGAGACTTTGTAGTGCAGGGTGACGACGGTGTCTTTGGTGATTTTCATGATGAGGTTTTGTAGAGGATCAGTGCCACGATTTTGAACGACGGCGTGACGCGCGTTGCGCGGGTTACAGAAGGTGTGAGTAAATACTACTAAATATATAGCTATCCATGCATGTTATTCGGGAGCTGGAGCCCGATTTTATTCAAAATTTCGCGTTTTGGGCACATTTTCAGTGCAAAATTAACTCTCAGGTTAATTTTTATGAAATCCGCAGCGCCATCACGCCAGCGACGATGGCGGCGGTGCCCACGGCACGTCTGGGCGTGAATTGCTCCTTCAACAGCCACGTGCCTAAGAGTGCGGCGAACAGCACGGAGGTCTCGCGCAGCGCGGCCACGGTGGCGACGGGCGCGTGCGTCATCGCCCACAGCGCGATGGCATACGAGCCCAACGATGCCACCGCGCCGCCCAGGCCCAGCGGCCAGCGCGCACGCACGTAAGGCCAGGCTACGGCAGGCCCGCGTCGCCATAGGATGATGAGCGCAAACGGCCAGCCGTGCAGCACAAACAGCGCGGCGACATACTGCTTGGCGCTGCCGCCCGCTTGGGTGGTGGCGCGCGCACCCAACGCATCGACGACGGTGTACAGCGCAATGATCACGGCGTTGACCAAGGCAAAACGCACGGCACGGGGGGAGTCCATCGCGTGCTTTGACAGCCCCAGAAAAAGCACGCCTGCGCACACGCCCAGCACGCCCACCCAGGCCCATGCAGACAGCCGCTCCCCCAGCAAAAACACGCTGGATATCGCCACCAACAGCGGTGCGGCCCCGCGCATCAGCGGGTACGTTAGGCCCAGCTCGCCGTGCTCATACGCGCTGCTGAGCCCAAAGTGATACGCCACATGAATCGCCACCGATCCCAACAGATAAGGCCACACCGCAGCGTCCGGCCAGCCCAGCACCCATACGGCGGGCAGCGCGATGAGCGAGCCCAACAGGTGGATCAAGGCCGTGTCCAGCGCCTTGTCTTTACTGGACTTGACCAGCGCGTTCCAGCTGGCGTGCAGCAATGCGCCGAAGAGCACCCAGGCGACGATAGGCCAAGTCAATTGCGCGGACATGAAGAAAACTGGACCTGCATCAATTCGACTTTATCAGCCCATCCCACTCGATAAAATCAGACGCTATGAAAACACCGCCCCCTTTGAAAATCGGCATCAGCGCCTGCTTCATGCACCCCGAGTCAACGCGCGAGGCGTATGGCTCCAAAACGCTGCAATACGTTGAGCAGTCCACCGCACTATGGGTGAGCCGCAGCGGTGCGCTGCCGGTGATGATTCCATCACTGACCGATTCAAGCTCATGCGCAGAGCCCAGCGGCAGTCGCGTAAAGGACTATGCGCAATGGCTTGACGGCCTGGTGCTGCACGGCGGCGCGGACGTATGGCCCGGCAACTATGGCGAGGCACCGTTGCACGTGGATTGGACGGGCGACCGCACGCGCGATGACTATGAAATTGCGCTGGTCAAAGCCTTCGTCGCCGCAGGCAAACCTGTGTTTGGCATCTGCCGTGGCTTGCAGTTGATCAACGTGGCCTTTGGTGGCAGCTTGTACCAAGACATCCCCAGCCAGTTGCCACAAGCCGCAGTGCATGGTGACGAGGCGGCGTTTGAACTCAACTTTCACCCGTTGGCCGTTGTACCTGAAACGCGGCTGGCCAGCCTGCTCAAAGATGCCAGCAGCTTCAAGATCAACAGCATTCATCACCAGGGCATCAAAGACTTGGCACCTGACTTTGTGGTGGAGGGGCGCTGCCCGGATGACGGCATGATTGAAGCGATTCGCCACACGGGCGGTGCCTCCAAAGGCGGTCCGTACGTCGCCGCTGTGCAGTGGCACCCGGAGTTTCACGCAAGTGATTTGGGCACGCTGGACGACGGCCCGTTGCTGATGGATTTTCTGGATGCCGCACGGCTTGCACGCGCCAGCACCTGAGCGCGGCCTGGTCATGTCATCTTTAAGCCATCGTCACATCCAATGCCATCGTCGTATCGCCGGCTTTGCCCTTCACGCGCAGGGTAACGCCGCTCCACGTGCCATCCGCCAGGTTGCTCGCTGGCCGCGTGGCCTTGCCAATTACCCGCTTGGTTTTGTGCGGGTACAAATCGCCCGTGTCGCCGGGGTTGCCCGCGCCAAAGATACCCGCCAGGTCGCGCTTGCCATCGGCCTGAATCAGCTCGATGGCCAGGTTGTTCTCGTCGTTCACGTCTTCAATCGCTTCGTCCACCATGTAGATGGCCAAGCCTTCGTCGGGCAGGAACGAGTCTTGAAACTGGCGGCGGCGGTACTCGACGATGATGTACTGCTGGTCTGTCATCGTCTTCTTGTTTTGAATCACCACGCACTGCCCGCCCTCACCTGCGGGCACGAGCGTGAGGGCCACCGTGGTTTTGGTGATGAGCGTGGGCGTGATCCAGCCATGAAACATCCGCAGCATGGCGTTGGGCAGGCACGGCGTGGTGCCGCCATTGCCCCACGAACCGGCGGCCATCAGGCAATAGCTGCCCAGGCCGTTGCTCACCATGTTCTCGCTCTCGCCGGTGTCGTAATAGTCGGCCCAGCGCGCCGCCAGGTGGCCCCACTCGTGCGCGCACACACCGACTTTGCTGTCTTCAGGCACGGTCAAATAGGTGGATACGCGCAGGCCAGGTGCGACCTCGACACCACCGGGGATCACCCACTTGTGGCTCCAGATGTCGCCACGCTCGCCGCTCTCTTCGGCCCCACGCCCGGCGTGAACGACGAACAGCGCCGTTACGATTTTTTCGCCCAGCGCGTCATACGGTTTGAAGTCCACGCCGGCTGCCAACGCGGCCTTCACCGCATCCAACGCCATGCCGGGGCCGTTGCGCGGAAATGAGTTGGTCATGCCCGAATCATTGTTGGCATAAAAGCTAAGGGGCTGCGGCATGCGAAACCAGCCGAACACGTCGCCCTGCACATCGATGCCGGCGGTGATCGCATTGCCCGCGCCTGATTTGAAGTTGCTGATGGCGCGGTAATACTCGCGCATCGAACCCGTGGGGAACTGCGCGCCCAGGCCAAACAGCATGTGCTCAAAGTGAATATTCGTGTTCTCCATCGCATGCGGCTTGTCCGGGAAATCGACCAGCAGCACGACAGTGCGAACCACACCCGCCAGCTTCTTCTTGGGCCGACTGATCAGCGCTGCGCCCACCGCAGGCCCATGCGCGAGGCGAGCGTCATCCAGCCCAAAGAAGTTCTCACCCCGGCGCGACGACACCCAGTAGTCAAACCACTCCTTGAACGTTGTGTCGGCCGGCAAACGCTTCTCGGCGATCAGGTCGGTCCAGCGTTGCAGCAGGTTTTGCATCAAGCCGGGCGAGGGCGGCACCGTGCAGCGTTGCAGCTTGCACTCGGCGTGCGGCATGGGTTGAAGGCGGCAGTACATGGTTTTCCTCCCTGTAAGTTGTGATTTACCGGCTGATTTATAGGCCTCGTGCAATGCAATGTCAAACGCCGGGAGTCGGGCGCTGACGGGTTGCCGGTTCTGCGAAAACATCAAATATAATAGCAATTTATGTAATAAATACGAGAGCCAGAGCAATATTTAACTCAAAAGTTTGCACTTTTTACCCCGTGAATGTAGAAACAAACCGCCAGGTTAAGTTTCATCACTTTTGGGTAAAAACGGTGTCTTTGTGCCGCAGTAAGATGCAAGTCGCCCAGCCAATCGCCCCAGCCATTCACATCCGAGGCCCAACATCATGCAACCAACCCAAAAGCCGTCAGAACAACTCATTGCCGCCGCACTCGCCGTGTCTCTGTTAGCAGGCTGCGCGCCGCTCATGACGCAAAGCCCCGAGGGCTCGATCCGCCCCGTCAACGCCAGCGCTCAGGGTGACGACAAGCACCTGATGCTGTTCGGCCACGACGTGGTGGCCTACTTCACCGAAAACAAGCATCGCATGGGCGACCCGGCGATCAAAACCGTGATCGACAACGTCACCTTCCGCTTTGCCACCGTGCAGCACAAAGCGCTGTTTGACAAAGAGCCTGCCAAGTACATCCCGCAGTACAACGGCTACTGCGCCAACGGCATCGTCTACGGCATCCCCTGGGGCGGCGATGCAGACTCGTGGCGCATCATCAACGGCAAGCTCTACAACTTCGGCGGCCAGGGCTCACGCGACGGGTTCTATGTGGACGTGCCGCGCAATATGGCACTGGCGGACAAATATTGGAACGAAGAAGTCAAAGGCTCCAACGCCTTCGTTCAGCGCGTCAAACGCTATCTCCTGAACCGCGTGCCGCATTACAAGAGTGGCGCGGAGCTGGCCGAGGAAGTCAAGCGCACGGGGGGTGGGAAGTCTTAAGCAGGATAGAATATTTTGAATACTTTACAATCTCGGAATGCAACTCCGGATTTGTAAAGAATGATTCCCCGCCACGCTTCCCCGCGCATACTGCGCCTGCTCAAGGGCTTCCCGGTGGTCACCGTCACCGGGCCGCGCCAGTCTGGTAAAACCACGCTGGTGCGCACCCTGGTACCGCACAAGCCCTATGTTTCTCTGGAAACTCCAGCGCAGCGAGAGTTTGCCCGCGCCCAGCCGGCGGAGTTTTTGCAACAGTTCCCGCAAGGGGCGGTGATTGACGAGGCGCAAAATGCGCCGGAGCTTTTTTCGCAACTGCAAAGTGTGGTGGATGCAGATGGGCGCATGGGCCTGTTTGTGTTGACCGGCTCGCAGAACCTGTCTTTGCTCTCCAGTGTGACGCAAAGCCTGGCGGGTCGCACAGCGCTGGTGGAGTTGCTACCACTATCGGTGGCCGAGCTGCGCCAGGCTGGGCGGCTGGCACCTGATTACGCCAGCCTGCTGGTCAAAGGCTTCTTTCCTGCCGTGCATTCGCGTGAGCTGGAGCCTTTTGAATGGCTACAGGCGTATCTGGTCACCTATGCAGAGCGTGATGCCAGGCAGCTTGCGGCGATTCAGGATTTAAGCGCGTTCCAGCGGTTCCTCAAGTTGACCGCAGCCCGTACGGGCCAGTTGCTCAACATGCAGTCGCTGGCCAACGACGCGGGAGTGTCCGATAAAACCGTGAAGCACTGGCTGTCGATCCTGGAGACCTGCTATCTGGTGCATTTTGTGCGGCCCCATCTGTCCAAGTTTGGCAAACGGCTGATCAAGATGCCCAAGCTCTACATGTGCGATGTGGGGCTGGCTGCTGCCCTCTTGGGCATCCAGACCGCACAGCAGGCCCAGACGCACCCGCTGCGCGGCGCGTTGTTTGAGACCCTGGTGGTCAACGAGTTCCTCAAGAACCGCTGTAACTCGGGTATCCGTGATCCACTGTATTTCTGGCGCGACAACACAGGTACAGAAGTGGATCTAATCCTGGAGCGCGGCAATGAGATCGCCGCAGTGGAAATCAAATCGGGCATCACCGTCAGCGGCGATGCGTTTTCAAATTTGAAGAGATGGCAAAAGTACGCCAGCGAACGCGGCAGCTTTTCCGCCATTCACAGCGGCATGGTTTACGGTGGCACAGACCGCTTTATGCGTGAAGGGGTGGATGTAATGCCCTGGTCAAATCTGTAAGAGGTTGCCAATGTTTGACAAATCCGAAGTCGCATTCCGAATTTGTAAATATGCGGGTGACGGATCGATCCGTCTTCAATGCGACTCTTTAATGGGGCGTCACGAGCGCCCCAGCATGAATCCCGCATCAACCGGGATGAGTTGACCTGTCACCATCGAATCTGCTTCCAGCAACCAGCAAACCGCACTGGCGATGTGTTCTGGCTGGCTGATGGTGCCAAGGGCCGCCGCGTTGGCATACTTGTTCTTTACACGCTCGAACGCTTCATCGCCCAGGCCGTCACGCATCCAGCGGCCATCAATCATGCCGGGCAATACGGCATTGACGCGGATCGCTGGCGCGAGCGAACGTGCGAGCGACACGGTCAGCATATTGAGTGCCGCTTTCGACAATACATAAGGCAGCGAACTGCCGCTGCCCGTGAGGCCGGCGATGGACGAGACACTCACGATGGCGCTGCCTGGTGGCATGTGCGCCTTGACAGCCCGCGCCATTTGAAACGGGCCAATGGTGTTGACAGCGTAGACCTGTTCAAAATCTTCGGTGGTGACCGCGTCCAGATCCGCCATTGGAATGAACCGGGTGGTGCCTGCGCTGTTCACCAGCGCATCCACGTGGCCCCAGCGCGCTACCGCCTGTTGCACCAGCGCTCTGCAATCGCTATCGCTGGCCACATCGGCCTTGACAGCCAATGCGTCTGCACCCAGGGCGATACATTCTTTCACCACCTGGGCCGCCGCATCTTCACTGCGGCTGTAGTTGATGAGCACGTGATGGCCGCGCGCGGAGAGCATGCGGGCCGTTGCGGCACCGACGCCGGTGGCACCGCCGGTGATGATTGCGATTCGTTTTGTCATGATCCCGTTTCTGTTTTGGTTTCTCGAACTACGGTTTACCCACTAAGGTTTGCGAAAGTAACGCCGCACCACATGCTCTGCGATGCAGGCCGGTCGCTCGACGCCCTCTATCTCAAACGTGATGGTCCAGGTCATTTGAATGCCGTCTTCAATGTCGTCCAGTTTTGACAGTGCGAAACGGCCCCGCACTTGGCTGCCCGCGCGAACCGGGTTGGTGAAGCGCACCTTGTTCAGGCCGTAATTGATGCCTACGTCGCAAAACGGCAAGATGATGTCGTCATCATAAAACTTGCCCAGCAAAGACAAGGTCAGAAAACCGTGTGCGATGGTGCCGCCAAAAGGCGACTCCTTCGCCGCGCGGGCTACGTCCACATGAATCCACTGGAAGTCGCCCGTGGCTTGGGCAAACTGGTTGATGCGCTCTTGCGACAGCAGCACCCATTCGGTGACGACGGCTTCTTTTCCGACTTGGCCGCGCAATTTTTCCAGTGTGCTGATGTCGGCATTTGATTCCACCTGCTGCATGGTTCTTCCTTATTTGCGGGCTGTGGGTTTGGCAGCCGCAGGCATGGCAGCCGCCTGGTCGCGCAAGCTGCGCTTCACCAGCTTGCCATTGGCGTTGCGCGGCAGCGGCACTTCGGACAAGGTGAAGCTTTCCGGCACTTTGTAGTCAGACAGCCGTGCTGCACAAAACGCTTTCAAGGCATCACTCAGTGATGGCTCAGAGGCCGCACCTTCGCGCAATGTGACAAACGCATGAACCCGCTCACCCAGCACCGGGCAGGGCTTGGCGACCACTGCGCATTCAAGCATCGATGGATGCGCGTAGAGGACGTTTTCGACCTCGATGGTGTAGATTTTGTAGCCACCCCGGTTGATCATGTCCTTCATGCGATCCACCACTTTGACATAACCGGCTGCGTTGATGCTGCCAATATCGCCGGAATGCCAGAAGCCACCCGTAAAGCTGGCAGCGGTTGCGGCTGAGGCTATTTCCTGACGATCAACGCAAGCGGCTTTGCGCCACTTCGAACGTTTTTCCGTTCAGGCTTGGCCTGGATCATTGCCATGACCAGGCCGGAGATTTGTTCTGCCGTTTCGGCTTGAGTCAGGCGGCCATGTGGGCGATACCAGACATACGACCAGCTAACCATGCCGCCGATGGACAAGGATGCCATCTGAACATCATCGATCACAAACTCGCCTGTTGCCACACCCTCATTCAGCAGCCCGCAGAACTTGCGGTCAAACTCGCGGCGCATATTGTCAATCGCTTCGCTGTCTTCCTTGGATAGATGTTTCTGTTCGCGCGTGTAAATGGCAATATGGCCTTGGTTTTCCAGCACCGCGACCATGAAATCGCGCGCAAGCGCCCGCACTTTTTCCGTGGCCGTGCCTTCGGAGGCCACAATGCGGTTCATCACGTCCAGCGAGGCGCGGATACCGCGTGAGCAGATCTCTGCGAGCAGCGAGTTCTTCGATTTGAAATGCGAGTAGATGAACGGCTTGGTCACATTCATCTTCTCGGCAACCGCCTCCAATGTTGTATTGCCCAGGCCGTGGTTGTGAAACAAATCAACTGCGGTCGAGATGATGCGCTCACGCTTGAGGCGGGTTACCGCATCACGGATGTCTTCCACCGGATTTGCGTTGCTGGATTTGGTACCGGCGGGGTTCACCACCACCGATTTTCTTTTTGACACCTTCGTGGGAATGATGTTGGTGCGATTTTCGACGTTTTTCATACCCATGAGTATAACTTCAGACATTTGGCCAGAAAACCAGATCGACACCGCCTTCGCGCGCCTCAAAAGTACCTTGCACCCCCAGACCAATCACCATTGCGGGGTCGGCGAGACTGGCGCGCCATCGGCCAAGCGCTTGCACGCCTTCATCCAGGTCAACTGTGACGAGGGTGTAAGGCAATTCAACCGCAAACGCCGGGTGGAACGCGTGGTGGGCAACCGTCCAGCTATGGATTTTGCCAATTGCGGGGGATGGAATCCAGGTGACCGCGTCGGAGTAGCAGGAATCGCACAGCAGACGCGGGTAATGGCGCACCTTGCCGCACGCGCTGCAGCTTTGCAGCACCAGTTTGCCCTGGGCAGCTGCTTCCCAGTAGGGGCGCGCCAGCTCGCTGATGGACGGTGATGGTTTGGAGATCGGCGGAGACGTTGCGGCAAGTGCTTGTGCTTGTGTTGGGGTTGTTAGTGATGGCACTGTACTCATGATCATCCTCTTCGCATGATGGCCAGGGCGCCGTCGCCCATATCGCCGTAACCCGTGACCAGGCCCAGTTCCGCATTTTTCACTTGGGCGCGTCCGGCGTCGCCGCGCAACTGGCGCACCAGCTCCACAATGTGATTCAGGCCCCACACATGTGCCTGCGACAGCAGACCGCCATGGGTATTGGTGGGCAATGGGCCGCCCAGTTTGAGCCGACCGCCCTGCACAAAAGGTCCGCCTTCGCCCTTGGCGCAAAATCCCATGTCTTCGAGCTGGCGGATCACTGCGTAGGTGAAGCAGTCATAAATTTCGGCAACCTGAATGTCAGCGGGCGTCACCCCGGCCATCTGGAACGCACGGGGCGCAGCTTTGCCGATTCCAAGGCTGGTCATATCGGGGCGCTGTGTGATGGCACCGGGTGAATCGGGGTGGCCCGTCGCCACGCCGGAGATGTAAACCTTGCGATGGCGCGAATCGCCTGCGCGCTCGGCGGCGCTGACAACCACGGCCGCGCCACCGCTCTCAAAACGCGGCAAACACTTTGCCGGTTGATGAGCCCAGAAGTGGCAACACCATGCCGCAGCGCAAGCGCACATGCAGGGCCTTGCGCCCTTCAATCCACCAGATGAGCGTCGTACCAAGGTTGCCCCAGACCCCGAGCCCGACGGTTTTGTCGGTCTCGCGGTTCAGGTCTTCAAGAATCGGGCGGGCCAGGTGCACGGCGTTGAGGGTGGCCACATTGCCGGATCCCACGCCTGCATCCGCGCCGTTGTCATACGGGTGCACCACCATATATTTCCCCGCGCCAAACGCCAGCGGCTTGCGCGCGCTGCCCACAATGCGTTCAACCCGCCCGAGGAACAATAAATGGTCGCCGCCCGGGTAAGTGGCTTCGGTGCGGCATTCGAGGTAGGCCGAGCAGCCATCGATCAGCGGCAGGCCGTCAATGCCAGCGGTGATAGCAACACCGTCAAAACGGTCCGGCCCGGATTTAGCGAAGCGGTTGGAGACATCCACTTGGTCTTCCGAGAGGATGTTGACATTGAAACGTTTGGCTTTGCTGTAGACCGGAAAGGTCCGTGCATTGGTGCGCAGGCTCCACACAATCAGCGGCGGATCGAGCGAGACCGAGTTGAACGAGTTGGCAGTCATGCCAATTGGCTTGCCGTCATCGTCCAGCACGGTGATGACGGTAACGCCAGTGACGAAGGAGCCCAAGCAACGGCGCAACTCGGCCGGGTCGATGGCAGAAGAGGGCGCTTGTTTGTCAGGTGTGTTCATCACGCCATCAAGTTCTGGCGAAATGTTTCGCCTTCGTATGCGGTGCGGTAGACGCCCCGCCTTTGCAGAATCGGCACCACCTGGTCAACAAAATCTTCCACGCTGTCGGGGTTGGTGGTGGGACTTAGGTTGAAGCCATAGCAGCCAGTCTCGCGCCATGCGTGTTCGATCTCTTTGGCCACCTGCTCGGGCGTGCCAATCACCTGCGGAATCGCCACCGACAGCGCCCACTGTGCGGCTGCAGCGCGCAAGGTGACGGCCCTACCGTCGGCTGAGGTGAGGGTGGCGGACATCAACCCGCGTGAGGCTTGCGTGTCCATTTCAGACAGCGGCATCTCCGGGTCGAACTTGCTCAAATCAACCCCAAATACGCCCGAGAGGCGCGCCAGGATCGCGTCCAGTGGAATACGTTCCTTTAGTTCTTCAGCGCGCTGTTTCGCCTCCAGCTCGGTGCTGCGCACGATGGGCTACAGACCGTACAAGACCTTGGGCTCGCTGCCCTTGCCGTGTTCTTGGGAGGCCACGCGCAACTGCTCCATGCTTTTTTTCATGCCCGCCACGTGGCCCTGAATCGCGAAGATGATTTCGGCGTGGTCCATGGCGAACTTCATGCCGCACCCAGAGGAGCCAGCCTGAAACAACAGCGGCAGCCCATAGTCAGACGGCAACACCGGCGCCACCGCTTTGCAGCTCAAATACTTGCCTTTGAAATCTACCTGTTTGATCTTCGCCGGGTCGGCAAACTGGCCAGTCGCGGCGTTCTTCAAAATTGCGTCTCGCGGCACGCTGTTCCACAGCTCATAACAGATTGCCATGAACTCGTCGGCCTGGTCATAACGTTCGTCGTGCGCCATCTGCACGCCCATGCCGTTGGCCATGTGTTCGGCATTGCTGAAGCCCGAGACGATGTTCCAGCCGACGCGGCCCCGGCTCAAATAGTTCAAGGTCGAGATACGCCGTGTGGCAAGGTAAGGCGTGGTGCCAGTAGTCGAAAGCGTGACACCGATCCCCAAGTACTTGGTCGCAGCCGCCATCACGGCCACCAGCGGCATCGGGTCGTGGTTGGGCCATGACGCGCCGTACTGCACGGAGGGCACGACACTGCTTTTGTACACGGCGTGGGTGGCCGGGCTGTCGGCAAAAAAAACACCGTCAAATTTGCCACGCTCCAATGTGCGGGCGAGGTTCTGCCAGTAAGCAAAGTCTTGAAGGCCGTCGAGCTGTTGGTCTTTCGGGTCGGCCCAGCCCAGCAGGGTGTGGGTGCAGGCTGTGTGGATCAGCATCTGCATCAGGTGCATTTTGTTGGACATGCGGTTTGTCTCTCTCGGGTCTTTTTCTAACGAATAAGCGAGCGCACATAGTCGTCACCCAGGCCCACTTCGCGGCAGTGTTTGGCGTAACGGTCCAACCGCAGGAAAACATCGTCGTAATCAGTCGGATTGCCTTCGTCATCGACATAGACTAGCGGGCCGTTCACATGGAACACCGCTGTCATGTGACCCACATCTGGGTGGATGTAGAGCGTGTGGATATGGCCGGCCGGCTCGTAAGCGAAGCTGCCGGCGCGGGCGACCCAGTCGTGCTCGCGGTAGCCCCACGCGCCGTCGAGCGTCCAGGCCGTCACGGGCGAGGCGTGGCGGTGCCGCTGGATCGTGCCCTTGCCTTCGGCTTTCAAGATGCTCACCCAGCCGCCATTGGCCACGTCAAACAGAAGCGGGCGTACCTTGCCCATTTTGCCCAGCGCATACCACTTGTTGTCCTCGACCATCACGTCGGGCTGGTACATCTCGGGCAGCGTGTAGGGGGAGTTGGGGATGTTGATCATGCTGATTTTTACCCAGAATTTGCGTCAATATTCTTAATAGTATCTAAAATATACTCACGAGTATATTAGGGTTTCCCCTTTGCCGTGTTCGGCAAACTGCTCGCCAAGGAATCGAGCATGTGCCAACTGATCAGCACCGTGTCCATCTCTGATTTCCGTGGGCATCGGCGTGGCGCGCGGGGGCACTTCAAGGCGAGCCGAGCCGCTGTCGGTGAGCACGGTCTCGGCTCAGTTGCAATTGCACTGGTTGCTGACACCCTGGGGCTTCAGCTGTTCGGCCCCACAACCCGAGTGGTGGCTCATCTCGGCGTTTAGGGCACGCTCGATAAACGTTCATCTGAAATTCTGAAAGGTGCCGTGGGGGCATGATGAATACCCGAATGAAGGACCACTTCGAGCTGTGGTCAGTCGCACACTAATACAAGCGCGGTCAGGCGTCACTCGGCGGAGGTTATTGGCCTAACAGCTGCGCCGCGCTGGATCGGCGTCGCTATTCGCGTTGTTGACAGTTGATCGACAACGCAAAGCAAAATGGGTTACGCAAAAAACGTAACCCATTAACTTAATTGAATATTCTGGTGGCCTGGGGCGGAATCGAACCACCGACACAAGGATTTTCAATCCTCTGCTCTACCGACTGAGCTACCGGGCCCTTCAGAGCACAAATTATATCAGCTACGCGCTTCACTCAGGTGGCGCTGCGCTTGCCTCGGCTCAAGTCGACACCGAGCTGTTTGAGCTTTCGGTAGAGGTGGGTGCGTTCAAGGCCGGTTTTTTCGGCGACGCGGGTCATGGAACCGTTTTCTTTGGACAAGTGGTATTCGAAGTAGGCTTTTTCAAACTCGTCGCGCGACTCACGCAGGGGTTTGTCCAGGATGAAGGTTTGTTGGGCTTGCAGACCGTTGGCTGTGGTCGCTACGATGGCTTGCGGCTGGCTCGGCACAGAGGTAATCGACTGAACCACTGGCGCGGCCGTGACGGGTAAAGGCAGCTTGCGCGCATTGCCGCGCGCCAGGCCCTGTTCGACGGCTTTGAGCAATTTTTGCAGGGTGATGGGCTTTTCAAGGAAGGCCAGTGCACCGATTTTGGTGGCTTCAACCGCGGTGTCGATGGTAGCGTGACCGCTCATCATGATGACCGGCATGGTGAGTGCGCCAGCGGAGGACCATTCTTTGAGCAGGGTCACGCCATCGGTGTCGGGCATCCAGATATCCAACAGCACGAGGTCGGGACGCTCGCGCAGACGCGCGGCGCGAGCTTGGGCGGCATTTTCAGCGACTTCGACGGTGTGGCCTTCATCGTTCAAGATTTCCCACAGCAGATCCCGAATGCCGAGTTCGTCGTCAACCACCAGTATGTTTGCCATGATTTACGCGCTTGTGCCTTGGGTAGTTGGTCAGTACGCGCTCAAAGTGGCGCGCTTGCCACAGTGGCGAATGATAACGATACTTGCGCGCCCAGTATGCGCCCATCGGCGATGCGGTTGGCGATATCGACCCGTGTGCCGTGCTCATCGGCAATTTTCTTGACGACTGCCAGTCCTAACCCAGTGCCTTTGGCTTTGGTGGTGACGTAGGGCTCAAACGCGCGAGCGAGGATGTTGTCCGGAAAGCCGCCACCCTGATCTAGCACCGTCAGGCGTACGCGCTGCGCAGTCTCGTTCCACTGGGTGCGCAAGATCACGTTGCGCGGTGTGGCCTGTGCAGGCAGGGCACTGGCAGCACTCTGCGTGGCATCTTGGGCGTTTTGCAACAAATTGTGTACCACCTGGCGTAGTTGCTGCGCGTCGCCCAGGATGGGTGGGCTGCGCGAGTCCAGCTCAAGATCAACTGGAACCAGCGCGTTTTCATGGCCATACAACTGCAACACTTCAGCCACCAACGCGTTGAGGTCAATCGGTTTAAGCACTGCTGCGGGCAGCCGCGCAAAGTCGCGAAACTCGTTGACCAAACGCTTCATGGCATCGACCTGATCGACGATGGTTTTAACGGACTTGGTCAGGATCGCCTGGCCCGGCGCATCGACTTTGCCGGTGAGCTTCATCTCCAGCCGCTCGGCAGACAATTGGATGGGTGTGAGCGGGTTCTTGATTTCATGTGCCAGCCGCCGGGCCACCTCACCCCAGGCCTGTGAGCGCTGGGCCGACACGATTTCAGAGATATCGTCAAACACCAACAAGCGCGCGGCCCCTGGCAGTTGCGCGCCGCGCGCGACGATCGTGATGGCGCTTTGTGATGCGTGCCCCGCCAGCCCGCTTTGTGCTGCGCCGAGCTCGAACGACTGTTGCCAATGATCCAGCCCGTGCGCCTGGCGCTCCCCCATGAACTGCTCAAACTGGGACTGCACACCGGCTGCAAAAACCTCCAGACCCTCCACCTCGGCCAGCTTGCGGCCTTCAAACGCCGCCAGCGGTGCCCGCAAGATGCGTGTGGCACCGGGGTTCGTCGACAAGATTGTGCCGTGGGTGTCCAGCACCATCACGCCAGCGGTCAGGTTGTCCAAAATCGTCTGCAAGTTGCCCCGCGCGGCATCCACTTGTGCCATGCTGCTTTGCACCGATTGGCGGGCATCCGAGAGCTGTTGGGTCATGTCGGCAAAGGCGCGTGTCAGACCGCCCAGCTCGTCGTTGCCGGGCATCACGGTTTTGGGCGTGAGGTCGCCAGCCGCCACCTGGCTTACACCATCGGCCAGCAGCAAGAGCGGGCGGGCAATTTGGTTACCGAGCAGCACGGCCAGCAGCACTGCACCAAACACCGCCAAAAAAAGACTGAGCGTGAGCGTGCCGATGTACATGCGCTTCAAGCCGTCGCGCGCCAGCGCACGCTCTTGGTACTCCCGGTTGGCCTCTGTAACGGCGATGGCATTGGCCACCAGCGAGGTGGGCAGGGCCTGCGTCACCATGAGGTAGCGCGTCTCTCCCTGCAATTCAAACCGAGCACTGCTCACAGGCACCAAAGCTTTAATGTGCGCACTGTTGGTGGCTGGGGCTGTGGGTGAGGCTGTGGCATCTTCCAGCCCTTCAATCCAGGTGATGAATTTTTGGCTTCGCGCACTGCGAAACTGCTGTGATGTGGGACGCTCTGGCGTCAGCTGAAAGCGCGACTGCCCGGCGGTGCCAATGGGCTGCCCGGATGCGCTCCACAGCACTGCGTCGGTCGCGCCAATCTGGTCGCGCAGACGCTCCAGCGGAAGGCTGACCGTGGCATCTGGTGCGTCCACAATCTGGCTGGCCGACGCCCGGGCTTTGGCGGCGAGGTCATTGGAGAGCACATCCAGCGTGACGCGGCCCAAGTTTAAACCGGCGTCCAGCGCACCTTCGACCTTAACGTCAAACCAGCTCTCAATGGAGCGCGCAACAAACTGGTAAGACACAACATAAATCAGCAACCCCGGTGCCAGCCCCGCCAAGGCGAACACCGCCGCAATTTTGACCAGCAAGCGGCTGCCGAAGCGGCCCCGGCGCACGCGAGACCACAGTCGGTAGGCAATCCAGCCAATTGCCAACAGCAGCAGCACCGCCACCACCACATTGAGCGTAAAAAGCCGCGCATAGTTGCGCTCATACATTTCGCGGTTGTCAGTCGCCTGCGTCAGTAAAAACAGCAATACCAAGCCCAAGGCGACCATGGCGGCTGCACCCACGCCAATGGTCCAGCGCAAGGCGCGTGAGCTTTGCTTGAGCGACGGGCTGCGGCCGTGTGAGACGACTGGAGGCACAGCGGGTGGGTGGGCAGTCTGCTTGGGCTCGGGGGTGCTGCCGGGCTGCGTCATTTGGAGATCTCGGCAGGGAGCCTTTGGATTGTGGAGAGAGTAATGCTCCATTCCGTTTGGCCCAGCACGCCAATTTGGAAAGGCCGTGGAAGCTGGGAAACGTCCAGCCGGTATCTGAACTCAAGGCTCTGCTTTGAATCAACCTCCAGCTCGTTGGCATCGGCTACCTTCCACCGCGAAATTCTGCGCACGGCAGCCATGGCCTCGGGTAGCGAGTCAAAACTTTGGTTCAGGGCCAGGCCCAGGGTGTTGGGTGAGATTTGGCCCGATGCGATGTTGAGCCGCCAGCGCCGAGTGAGGGGCTGAAACGCCAACCTGAAGTGCCGCTCGGCAAAAACCAGCTTCTTGTCGTACCAGTACCAGCGGTTGCGAAAGACATCGACCTCGGCCACAAACACCAGGGGGATGCCTTTGAGAAGTGCGTCTTCGACCACGCTTGGCAGCTCGAAATTGACCGTGGCAGTGACGAAAATGCCCTCTGCGGTGCGATCCACCTGGAGTTGCGTCACTTCCGGATTCGTGGTTTCCGGCCCCGCCGCGAGCGCGCTGGTTGCTCCCACGGTCAGCAAAGCGAAGGCCATTAAGACGTTGGCGATGTCAAGCCGGGCTCTTTTCCAGAAGTGCGAGATAAAAGCCGTCATGGTCATCGGTTGAATTGTCCGGGACGCTCTCCTGGTTTGCCCTGAAATGGGGCACTAAATGGCCCGGGGACGGCAGCAAAGTGGCATCGGTGTTGCGTACAAGAAACGTTTGTATGGGGTGCTCACCTTCAGCCTTGAAAACAGAGCAGGTGCAGTAGAGCAAGCGACCGGCGGGTTTGAGCAGCGGCCACAGCGTTTGCAGCAACCGGGCCTGAATCGCGCCGAGATCAGACACATCGGTCTCGCGGCGCAGCCACGGCACGTCAGGGTGGCGGCGCACGATCCCGGAAGCGGTGCACGGGGCATCCAGCAAAATCGCATCGAACGGCTGACCATCCCACCAATCTTGCGGACGGGCCGCATCACCGACAACAATCTTGGCGCGCAGCCCGAGCCGCTGCAGGTTTTGGTGGATGCGCTCGGCCCGCTGGCTGTCGATTTCTAGCGCCGTCACTTCGCAATGATCCGACTCCAGCAAATGCGCGGTTTTACCACCGGGGGCGGCGCATGCATCGAGCACACGAATGGGCGTCGATGAGGAGCGAATTCCCTCCAAAAGCAACGGCGCTGCCAACTGCGCCCCAGCATCTTGTACTGAGACCACACCCTCCGCAAAGCCGGGGATATCTTGCACCGGGCGGGCTTTGGTCAGCGTCACACCGAACGTGCTCGTCGCTGTGGCGCTGATTCCCGCTGCGGCCAGTTGATTCAAGTAGTCATCACGCGACGACATGAGGCGATTCACCCGCAGCGTCATGGGGGCCTGTGCGAGGTTGGCCTGAAGGATGGCTTGCCACTGCACCGGGTAGTCTTTTTTTAGCCGCGCGATCCACCAGGCGGGGTGGTTCCAACGAGCCAATGGGTCGTTATCTGTCGCTGCGACCAGAGCCGACTTTTCGCGCAAAAAACGGCGCAGGCAGGCGTTGATGAAATTCGCTTGAGGCTGCGTCGCCTTGTTTCGCTTGGCTGCTTCAATGGTTTGATTCACCAAGGTAAAGGCCTCGTAGGGCGCATCCTCATCACGCCACGCCAAAGCTAGGGCTGTGCACAGCAACGCGTCCGCTGCGGGCGGCGGCGCGCGGCTGGCCAAGTGCTGGCGCAGCGCTTGCGCCCGTCCGAGCGAACGCAGCACCTGAAACGTCAGCGACTGCACGCCGGGGCGCAGGGCCGGTGCCACTTTGTCAAGCGAGGCAGTCGTCGCCTGGCCTGAGCGAACCGCGAGCAGAACCGTGGCCGTGGCCTGAAGTTGCTGCCATAGCGCGACGGTTGGTGGGTTCAGTTCAGGCATCAAATATACTCATATTGGGTATATTGAAGTCCAAAACACTGCTGTTTGCCAAATATCAAATAAAAAGCGCGCCCAGCTCCCGTAAGATGCGCTAGGCGCGCTATTATTAATATAGCTAAGGTGTGACGATACTGAAAATGCTATTCCGTCGCTACACCTGCGCTGGCCTCTGCTGTGTCAGCGTCAGCGGAGTCGCCCGCCAGTTCGGCGGCTTCGGCATCGGCGATCGCGCGGCGCTCGGCATCGTCCATGTTCTCGCGCACCTTGCGGGCCTCGTGGTAAGCCATACCCGTGCCAGCGGGGATCAAACGACCCACGATGACGTTCTCTTTCAGGCCGCGCAGCTCGTCGCGCTTGCCCATGATGGCAGCCTCGGTCAGCACGCGTGTGGTTTCCTGGAAGGACGCGGCGCTGATGAAGCTGTCAGTGGACAACGACGCTTTGGTGATACCCAACAGCAGGTTGGTGAAGGTGACAGGAATTTTGCCTTCAGCGCGCAAGGCATCGTTCTTGTTGAGCATTTCAGAGCGCTCGACCTGCTCTCCCGAGATGTAGCTGGAGTCGCCGACGTTATCGACCACCACACGGCGCAGCATCTGGCGAACAATCACTTCGATGTGTTTGTCGTTGATCTTCACGCCCTGCAAGCGGTACACGTCCTGCACCTCGTCCACGATATAGCGAGCCAGCTCTTCAGAGCCCAGCAGTCGCAAAATGTCTTGCGGATCGGCTGGGCCGTCCACCACACTCTCGCCTTTGTTGACCACCTGGCCTTCGTGCACCAAGATGTTTTTCTCTTTGGGCACCAGCTCTTCCCAGACAGTGCCTTCCGGGTCGGTGATCTGCATGCGGATCTTGCCTTTGGTCTCCTTGCCGAACGACACGGTACCCGTCATCTCGGCCAGCACGCCTTTGTCTTTGGGTGAGCGGGCCTCGAACAGCTCGGCCACACGTGGCAAACCGCCCGTGATGTCGCGGGTCTTCTGGCCTTCAACCGGAATACGTGCCAGCACTTCGCCGGGGCCGACATCCTGGCCATCGCGCACCTGAACCAACGAGCCAATCGGGAAGCCAATCGTCACCGAGTGATCGGTGCCGGGGATCTTCACTTCATTGCCCGATGCATCAATCAGCTTGACCTGCGGACGAACTACCTTGGCTGAGCCACGGCGCTTGGGGTCGATCACGACCAAGGTCGACAGACCCGTCACGTCATCGACCTGCTTGGCTACCGTCAAGCCTTCTTCGACGTTCTCGAAGTGGGCCTTGCCGGCAAACTCGGTGATGATCGGGCGCGTCAGCGGATCCCAGTTAGCCAGAATCGCACCGGCTTTGACGGCTTGATCCGCCTTGACCGTCAAAATCGCGCCATACGGCACTTTATGACGCTCGCGCTCGCGGCCGTGCTCGTCATGAATGACGATTTCACCCGAGCGGGCAATCACCACCAGCTCCTTTTTGCCATTGGTCACATAGCGCATCGTGGCGTTGAAGCCGATGCTGCCGTTGGATTTGGCCTCGACGCTGGAAGCCACCGCTGCACGCGATGCCGCACCACCAATGTGGAAGGTGCGCATGGTGAGCTGAGTACCTGGCTCGCCGATGGATTGCGCAGCAATCACGCCGACTGCTTCGCCGCCATTCACTAGGCCGCCGCGACCCAAGTCACGTCCGTAGCACTTGGCGCAAATGCCAAAGCGCGTCTCGCAGGTGAGTGCAGTACGGACTTTGACCTCGTCCACGCCTTGCACTTCCAGCTCGTCAATCACGTCTTCGTCCAGCATCGCGCCCGCGGTGGCGAGTACAGCACGGGTCTCGGGGTGCAGCACATCCTCCGCAGCGGTGCGGCCGAGCACGCGGTCGCGCAAGGACTCAATCACCTCACCGCCCTCCACAATCGCGCGCATCACGTAACCCTGGTGGGTGCCGCAGTCCTGTTCGGTGACGACCAAGTCTTGCGTCACGTCTACCAAGCGGCGAGTCAGGTAACCGGAGTTGGCGGTCTTCAGCGCCGTATCAGCCAAGCCTTTACGCGCACCGTGGGTGGAGATGAAGTACTCCAGCACGTTCAAGCCTTCGCGGAAGTTGGCGGTAATCGGAGTTTCGATGATCGAGCCATCGGGCTTGGCCATCAGTCCGCGCATGCCCGCCACCTGGCGAATCTGCGCAGCCGAGCCACGCGCACCCGAGTCAGCCATCATGTAGATGGAGTTGAACGACTCTTGCTGCACCTGCTTGCCGTGGCGGTCTGTCACCATTTCTTTGGACAGCCCGGCCATCATCACCTTGGAGACTTCGTCACCCGACTTGCCCCAGATGTCCACCACCTTGTTGTAGCGCTCACCGGCGGTAACCAGGCCTGACACATACTGCTGCTCAATCTCTTTAACTTCCTTTTGAGCCCGCGTGATGATGCCTTGCTTCTCCTGCGGCACCAGCATGTCGTCAATACAGATCGAAATACCCGCACGGGTCGCCAAACGGAAGCCTGCTTGCAGCAGCTTGTCGGCAAACACAACAGTTTCTTTCAATCCGCACTTGCGGAACGACACGTTGATCAGCTTGGAGATTTCCTTCTTCTTCAGCGCCTTGTTCAGGTTGGAGAAGGGCAAGCCCTTGGGCAAAATCTCGGACAGCAAGGCACGGCCCGCCGTGGTTTCCCACAGCTTGGTGGACGCGACGAACTCACCTGTTTCCTTGTCTTTGGTGTACTCGGTCAAACGCACGTTGATGCGCGAGTTCAGCTCGACCTCGTTGGCATCAAAAGCGCGTTGCACTTCACCGGTATCGGCAAAGATCAAGCCCTCGCCTTTTCCGTTGATGCGCTCACGCGTGGTGTAGTACAGGCCCAGCACGACGTCTTGCGACGGCACGATAGACGGCTCGCCATTGGACGGGAACAGCACGTTGTTGGAGGCCAGCATCAACGTGCGGCACTCCATTTGCGCTTCAACCGACAGAGGCACGTGAACGGCCATCTGGTCGCCGTCAAAGTCGGCATTGAACGCCGCACAAACCAGCGGATGCAGCTGAATCGCCTTGCCTTCGATCAGGATCGGCTCAAACGCCTGAATGCCCAAACGGTGCAGCGTAGGCGCACGGTTCAACATCACCGGGTGCTCTTTGATCACCTCTTCGAGGATGTCCCACACCACGGGCGTGCCAGACTCAACTTCTTTCTTCGCCGCCTTGAT
>JANNFW010000120.1:0-5663 GCA_031380235.1 Rhodoferax sp.
GGCGCAGCTGCTCGTCGGGTTTTGGTGCCGATTAACTTCACGCGCGTGAATTCCGCGAGAGTTACCGTCAAATCCATCTTGGGCCACCAGTTCGCCCAGGTGCCCGGCACCCGCCATCCTGATCAAGTCACCTTGCTCGAAGAAGAAAAAATCATGGCCTACTACGGTGGTGGCACCTTGTACGCTACGCCATCACGTCAGGAGCCGCTGCTGTGAGCCTTTCCGCAGAAAAATCAATTCCTCAGCAGCACGAGCACGAGTTCGAGGCTGCGCACGGGCTGCCTGCGCAACTGCCAGCGGGCGAAAAAATCATCTGGCAGGGCTCGCCGGATTGGGTCACCCTGGCGGTGAAGGTGATGCACCTGCGCACGATTGCCATTTACTTTGCCGCCATGTTGTTGTGGCGCGGTGGCACGGTATTCAGCGAGACCTCCAGTGTGATGGCCGCGCTGCAATCAATTGCCTTGCCACTTCCGTTGGCCTTGGTGGCACTCGGCCTGTTGGCGATGTTTGCCTGGCTGACGGCTCGCACGGCGGTCTACACCTTGACCAACCAGCGCGTGGTGATGCGCATTGGTATCGTGTTGAGCGTGACTTTCAATTTGCCCCATCGCATGATTGAATCGGTCAACATCCGCCACTTTTCCAAAGGCACCGGGGATATCGCGCTGCTGCTGGCGGCATCGGACAAGATCGCCTACGGCAACCTGTGGCCGCATGCCCGCCCCTGGCGCTTGAAAAGAACTGAGCCGATGCTGCGCGCTGTGCCGCAGGCTGCGAAAGTCGGCGAGATGCTGG
Source organism: Rhodoferax sp. (assembly GCA_031380235.1). Classification (GTDB taxonomy): domain Bacteria; phylum Pseudomonadota; class Gammaproteobacteria; order Burkholderiales; family Burkholderiaceae_C; genus JANYCG01. The sequence goes on from JANNFW010000120.1 coordinate 799, forward strand.
TGAGCGCCGTCCAGGCGATACCGGCTGCTGCACGGTCGCCTAACGTCACTGGATCGCAACCCGCCAATGGCTCCGCGCACTTGCCAAGCGGCGGCAACGGGTTGAGCTTGACCGCATAGGTCAGCGAAAGTAAGCGAAATTGAAAATCAGGCAAGATCACCAATGACCGACTCCGCAGCCCCCCAAGGATTGCCAAGGCCAGTACTTCTGGCGGCAGGTGCGTTGATATTGATCGCATTGATCGGGGTCACCACGGTACGTTTCACCGGTGTCGGCGTGGTGCAGGTGCCCGATGCCGCGGCGGTGACGGTCAAGGAGTTTCTTTTTGAAGACCGCAGTGACGGCAGCATCGCCATCCTGGACGCGCGCAATCGAGTGCAAGTGGCTTCCGTCGCGCCTGAAAGCAATGGATTTTTACGCGGAACCATGCGCGGCCTTGCCCGCGAGCGCAAACGCCAGGGCGTTGGTCCTGACGTGGCTTTTCAGCTGGTGGGCCGTGCTGACGGACGCTTGACCCTGATTGACCCCGGAACCAAGCGCCGGGTTGATCTGGAGTCTTTCGGCCCCACCAATGCTGAAGTTTTTGCCAAGTTGATGACGGGGTCGTCGCCATCTCGCTGACCTCCCCAAACCACTTTTTTTGAAGCGAGGCACTCCCATGTCAACCACGATGACATCACCCCCATTGACCAAGACCGTGCCGAATGAAGCGACCGAGACTGCGCTTGAGAACACCATGCTCACGCCACGGTTCTACACGACCGATTTTGACGCGATGGACCGCATCAACATTGAGTCGATCCGCCCCCAATGGAATACGCTGATGGACGAGTTTCGCGCGGACTCCAACACCGACCACTTTCAGCGTCCGCCTGACATGGTGGGCAACTATTCCAGCCTGCCGCCAGCGCTGCACAAGGAATTTTTGGCGTTTTTGATCAGCTCTGTCACGTCCGAATTTTCAGGCTGCGTGCTGTACGCTGAGATCAAAAAGCGCGCGACAAATCCCGATCTGAAGGAGCTCATGGGATTCATGGCGCGAGACGAGAGCCGCCACGCGGGCTTCATCAACCAGTGGCTCAAAGACTTTGGTGTGGGCGTTGATTTGGGGTTTCTTGCCAAAACCAAAAAGCAAACCTACTTCAAGCCCAAGTTCATTTTTTACGCTACCTACCTGTCTGAAAAGATTGGCTACGCCCGCTACATTGCGATTTACCGCCAGGTGGAGCGCCACCCTGAGCTGTGCTTTCACCCGATCTTCAAGTGGTTTGAGCGCTGGTGCAATGACGAGTTTCGCCACGGCGAGGCCTTTGCCTTGCTGATGCGCGCCAACCCACATTTGCTCACGGGCATGAACAAGCTGTGGATTCGTTTCTTCGTGCTGGCGGTTTACGCCACCATGTACGTGCGCGACCACCAGCGGCCCGAGATGCACGCTGCGATGGGTATGGATCCGACGGAGTACGACTACCAGGTGTTTCGCATTACGTCAGAAATCACCAAGCAGGTCTTCCCACTCACGCTCAATATCGACGACCCGCGTTTTCGCGCAGGGCTGGAGCGCATGCGGCTGATTTCTGTGGCGATGGAGGCTGCAAAGGCCCGTGGCGGCATCGTTGGGCTGGTCAAGCGCGCAGGCTTGGGGCTTGCGGCGGGCTTCACCTTTGTACGCCTGTATTGCCTGCCGGTAGTTCACAGCAGCTTGCCGCAAGACATGCGGGTTGTGCCTGCGTGGTGAGCTCCGTATCGACGGACTTCAGCGCATTTGAACCTTCGAAGCGGATGCGCTGAGTATGTCTGAGCATGTGCTGCCGATCCTTTACACCCTGTTTTCCTGGTGGTTCAGCACTGGCGTGATTCTCTACCTGGTGGGTTTGCCGCGCTGGACTTTCAAATGGACGATGGCGGGTGTGACGGTTCTGCTCGGTGTATCGCTAATCGGGCTCGTGTTGACGAATAACGACACCCGCGTGGTTGGTGCTTACCTGGCGTTCACCTGCGCCTTGACTGTGTGGGCGTGGCAGGAGGTGGCGTTTTTGTTGGGTTATGTCACTGGGCCGATGCGCTTGCCGTGCCCGCCCGATGTGACCGGCTGGCGGCGCGCGAGCCTGGCGTTTCAGACGGTTGTGCATCACGAGTTGGCTCTGTTGGCTCTGGGTGCAGGCGTTTTTTTAGCGACCTGGGGCGGTGCCAATCAGACGGGCTGGTGGACGTTTGTCGTCCTATGGGTGATGCGCCAAAGCGCCAAGCTGAACCTGTTTTTAGGTGTGCGCAACCTGTATGAATCCTTCTTGCCCGCGCATTTGAAATACCTGCACACGTACTTCAGGCGTAAGGCGATGAACCCGCTGTTTCCCTTCTCTGTCATCGTCGCAAGCGGGGTGGCATGGCTGATGTGGCAACGCGCTTTCGCGCCGGATATCAGTGCGTTTGAAGCCACGTCGTTGACCTTTGCCAGCATCCTGCTGAGCTTGGCAGTGCTGGAGCACTTATTTTTGGTGCTGCCGATGCCATCGGAGTGGTTGTGGGCTTGGGGCCTGAAGTCGCGTGTGCCGCGCGCGCCGTGTGCGCAAGAAAAAGTGACTTGAGACTGGCCTGGGTCAGATTCAGCGTGTAAATCGATGGTCTACTACATTTGTGGTAGAATTTTTCTGAAAATTAACCTGAGAGTTAATTTTTATTCCAAAAATCACAAAAAACGTCTTTTTATGCATAAAATGAGCTTCTGGCTCTCGTATATATTGCATAAGCAGCTATATGTATTATAGCGTTTGTCGTCATTCCAGCAGCACCGAAATGTCAGCAATCACCGCGTCAGGATGGCTGTTTGCCACGTCCTGGCCCATGTTGTAGCCGTAGGGCACTGCAAACACGCGAACGCTCGTTTGATCGCAGATCACCACCGTATTGATCCGATCCACCGGCTGCAAGTAACGCCGCGTGAATTGCGTATGGCTCTTGGCGCGGGTCACAAAGAAAGCCTTGGCCTCGTGAATCACGAACAACCGGCGAAAACCAGATAGCCCCGATCCATCAGGTAGAAGGCTCCCGGCTCCAGCACCAGATCGTCCCGCACATTGACCTCTTGGGTCTTGCCGTCGGGGATCTGAATGAAGCTGGGGATATTGCCGCGTAAGTCCAGCAGGGTATGCAGCTTGATGGCCGCTAGATTTACCAGGGGCGTGTGACGTTCGCATTGAACACTGAGTTCAACAAGTAAATCATTGGCTTACGATGCTCCGATGTGACAACGTTGCGCCATAAGCTGCTCGGGCAATAGGTATGGGGGTCATTAAGAAGTCCTGTGCTCAAATTCCTGCGTACCACTCATAGCCCCGGTCTTCCCAGTAGCCGCCCTTGCTACCAAACAGCGCGCTGAATGCATCAACGACTTCGATACGCATCAAATATTTCGCGTGCTTGTAGCCCAGCTGGCGCTCGACGCGTAGCCGCAGCGGCGCGCCGTGCGATACCGGCAGCTCCTTGTCATTCATGCCGTAGGCCAGGATGCTCTGCGGGTGGTAGGCGTCGAGCAGATCGATGCTCTCGTAGTAGCGGCCACTGCCGTCCAGCGCCTTCTCCAGCTCGTCGGCGCGGTGGAGCATCACATAGCGGGCGCCGGGCTTGAGGCCTGCGGCATCGAGCACATGCGCGAGGGGCACCCCTTGCCATTTGCCGATGGCGCTCCATCCTTCGACGCAGTCGTGGCGCGTGATATGGGTACGAGAAGGAAAACGCTTCAGTTCGGCTAGCGACAGGCTTTGCGGTCGCTGCACGAGCCCGTCGACCTGCAACCGCCAGTCCGCGAACTCGCGTTCCAGCAGATGGGCGTATTCCTCCGACTCGGGCATTTGGGTGCCGTTGGCACGGTATACCGGCGAGAGGTCGGCCTCCGTGTATTCCCGCGCCAGGCGCTGGCGAGGAAGCAGCGCACGCTGGCCACCCATCGTCAGCTTTTCAGTGCTGCGCAGTACGGCGTCCACATGGGCGTTCTGGGTCAGGCGGTCGCAGCCGGCGAGGGCGAGCGCCCCCGTGCTTGACGCGAGGCCCGCCAAAAATTTGCGGCGTGAAGAGTGCGGTGAGTGCGGCGTCATCGTGCGGCTCCTTCCTCAAGAATGGCGTAGCGGCCGCTGATCATCGACCGCAGGTTGTTCCACAGTCCCGACACGACCACCATCACCACGTGGACGACGACAAATAACACCAGCAGGAACGCACTGATGAAGTGCAGCGTGCGCGCGGACTGGCGCCCGCCGAACAAATCGGGCAGGAAGTGAAAAGCGGCGTCGAGGCCAGGCGACATCGTGAACCCGGTCAGCACCATCAGCGGCAGCAGGCCAAACACCACCATCAGGTAGCTGAGCTTTTGCAGGGCGTTGTAGCGACGCGCCGCTTCGTCGTGCGCAAAGCGCAGCCGCGCATGGTCAAGAACCTCCTGCCACAAGTGCCGGGGCACCAGCTGGCTGCCGCTCGGCAACAGGTCGCGGCGGAAATGTCCGCGCCAGACCCCATGCGCCAAGTAAATCAAGCCGTTGAAAACGAGCAGCCAAGCAAAAAAGAAGTGCCGGTGTCGGCCGGCCCCAAGGTCGTGGTACGCGGGGATGGTGAGCCAGGTCGGGAAGGCGCGCGCGGTGGCGTTGCCATCTTCGTTGGAGACACCCAGAACGCCCGTGGTCTCAATGCTCAGCGGGCCAACCTGAAAGAAGCCCTGCAGCGCATTGCCACTTTGCTTCGTATTGATGGCGATGAAGGCTTGATCCGCGTCGGCACCGTACTGCCCCCAGTACAGGCGCGGATGCGCATTGAATATCTGCAATCCGCTCAACAGCAGGAACGACAGGCACGCCACGTTGAGCCAGTGAGTG
>JANNFW010000122.1:0-20883 GCA_031380235.1 Rhodoferax sp.
CAGGGCACGAGCTGCTCGGTCGAATACAACTGAGCCGAGAGGCCGAGCGACGCGCAGCAGTACGGCAGGAAGCACGGCAAGAGACAGCGCGTCAGGAGGCGGTGCGGGTCGAAGCCACGCGGCAGGAGACTGCACGACAAGCGGCGGCGCAGCAGGACGCTGCCCGTCAGGAAGCCGCGCGGGCCGAGGCCGCAAAGGCCGAAGCGCAACGCCAGGACGCATCACGCCAGGAAGCCGTGCGGCAGGATGCCGCCCGTCAAGACGCGGCAAAGGCCGAGACCGCGCGGCTGGAGGGCGAACGCCAAGAGGGCGAACGGCAGGCCGCAGCACGGCAAGAAGGAGCGCGACTGGACTCGGCCCGTCAAGCCACGGCACGGGCCGAAGCTGCTCGGGTTGAAGCCAAACGAGCAGACGAGGAAAAGCGCGAAGAGAGGCTTCGCGCAATAGGACGGCAGCTGAACGAGGAAGCCGATAAGCGTGACGCAGCGGCCCGCCGAGACCCATCGGCCAGCACAGTACGCCGAGGCAGGCTTTTCGGTCGCGCCGATGCCAATGCAGAACTCGTCCTGTACGCCGAAGCCTGGGCCCGCAAAATCCAGCTCAACATGACCTTCGACATGGTTCGCGAAGCCGCCAAACAGCCCCACACCGACCCCCTCGTAACGGTCGCCGTTCGCAGCGACGGATCGGTAGAGTCAATCACTTTCGTTCGCCCCAGCGGCGTGCCCGCCATCGATGAAGCGATACGCAGCATCGTGCAAAGCCAAGCCAACTACCCCGCCTTCTCACCCGCCCTGCTGCGCGAATACGACGTGGTCGAAATTCGCCGGACTTGGCACTTTGATATGGCGGTTCGGTTGTATTGAGAAGGTCGTTTTCGGTTTAAGGGGAAGTTAAAAATTGGCGACTCCAAGCCCAAATGGGGGTCAGATCGCGATTACCGGAAAGAGGCGCAAGGCGACAAATTCCGTAGATCGAGCTCTGACCCCAATTTGGGTTTGGGGGCGCTAATTTTTAGACCGGAAGCGGCGAGGTGCCTATTGAGTTTCTGGAATGCGACCACAACCGGAAGCCGGTGAGTGACTGCTCAGGGGATGAGAAAACCGATCGGTCACGCCTCACTAGAGGCTGAGCAATTGTCCGAGTTAGGCACAAACCGGCTTTAGCCCAGCGCAATTTGCCTGCTCCAGAGCGGTCAGTGGAAACTTGGGATCGACGGGCAGCTTTGTAGTGAGCATTTCGTCAATGGGAGCACCCGCGTTGGGCTGGAAAGAGGCGGTCACAAGTGGCCGGTAACTGGCGGTCCGAGTCAAATCCAAACAGTTGTCGCTCGTGAATCTCGGCAGAGTGCCCAATCCGGTCGGCCGCTCATGTCGGTTGGGGGGCATGGATGTCGCGGAAGGCGTCTAAGCCAGCATGCTGCTGAGCATGGTTTTTGATGTTCTACCCAAGGGAAACGCTCAGGGCTTTGTATATGTGCCCTGGAATTTGTGCTATCAGGTCATGTACCGCCTCAGTGCCTGCGGTTGCGTGTCCTGCCCTTGCGAGTCCGCACCCGCCTATATCCCGAACAGTGACAGCAGATGCTTGCCGAACTTCCCCGCGGGCATGGCACTGAGTTGGACGATCGCATGTACGAATGTCAGACCCAGAACAGTCAGCGATATCACGGCCGGCCACTTCAACGAGGCGGGCAGCAGCGGCTTCCTGTGCAGGTTTCGGATGAAGAACTCGGCCACTAACAGGTTGGGAACGAAAAAAAGTACAAGTATCGCGATATCGAACAGACCACTGGCGCCATCCGGGTGCATGCCGATCCCGCCAGTCCCGGCCTTCCAGGCTTGTACCTCGACGTCGAATAACCAGGAACCCAAAACCGCCGCGAACAATCGAATGGCCCAGGCGCGATGACGGTCGAAGCGCTTGGCGCGGGCATTAACATATGCCATGGCAGAGCAGGTCATTATGATCACGCCCCAAATCCCAAACGTGATTCCTGCGGCAGGGCTATAGGTGCCCCGTGTCAGGATGAAAGAGAGCCCGCCAGCACCCGCCAAGAGGCCTGACACAACGTAGACGCGGCCGGTCCATCGGTGTATGGCGCGATGGTGCGCCCGAATCCATGCGGACAGCAGGATCGGCCAGGCCAGCACCAGCACTGCCCCCATAAAGAAGTGCAGCCCAATGCCGACGTTGGCGATCCACTCTGAGGCATTGGGCATTGGTCGACCAGCAAGGAGGTTCTGCCATTGTCCGAAGTTCTCGGACGTCGCGCCGGTGGCACGCAGGGCGATGTAGCTGCCGAACATAACTAGGCCAGCCAGGGCTGCTGTCTGAAAGAGCCTTCCGATCCAGCCGAAAAGGCGCTCATCGGACGGTTTCAACCTCGGACCGTTACCACTTAGGTCAGTTCGCGCTTGCGGATCCATTGCGTCTCCCGTTATCCTGCGGACACTTTCGCTTCCTTTGCGGATCGAAGTTTCAGCCGCACGAAGATAAGTATGGCATGGGTTTGGGGTTCCCAATCATCTATGACTTGAGCTGTTTGAGCCATCGCGGCCACTAAATCGAGCATAGGAGCGGGAAAACCCCGTAGATGCGGGCGATCAGCCCGGCCCACAGGTAGCGCGACTTCGACCGCTTGGGTGGCTCATCCGGCATAGGAATGAGTAAAACAGCCAGAGCAATGACTCCAATTGGTCAATTGTTGGTGCCCACTTTGAGCAATTGTTCGTCACATACTGGGCATCAATCCTTTGCTTCCAACGGCTGCTATGGAGCGAGCAGATCGCAAATTCCTGGGACCGGAATCGCGGCAAACCTGCGATCTACGACCACCAGCTTACAGGCACCGAGCTGGACTTCCAGTAACCTGCCGTTCGCGAGTACCCGCACACGCCCGCAATGCAGACGACCACCGGTAGGCTCGGAAAGAGAAAGTTAATGTCCGCTTTTTGGCGGTCAGTTCTAACTCCCGGCGTTCCGCTGTTGGCTCGCGAGCTGACCTTCCGCTCAAAAAAATCGCCACCCCAAAGCCAATTTTTGGGTTACCTGCGTTCCTGTGCCACCGACAACTGACAACCAAAACCCAATACCAAGAATCGTTCACTCCCGCATGAGCGCGTTGCAGCCCCATCGGCAGTTTCGTCATCGCCGCCCATCGCCCGTATCGTTGACCGCAATTGACGACGCGCTGGCTTACGGATAGATTGCTAATGGGCGAGCAACTTCTAAAACAGCGCTTTGAAGCCCGGTAAAAATACTAATCCGCCCGACGTGGAATGGAGACACCCAATGAACATGCCCCTCGGACTCTTCGTCTTTTTCGCGGCTTTGGCCATCTGGTTCGTTCTGCTGATCGTTGGCTTCAAACGCCGCTCGTTTGGCCCGTTCGTGGTGTTTGGCATTGTGTTTTTGCTGTTTATGAACGTGCGATATCTGATCGAAGGGGCACCGGCGGCGATTGCGTTTTTTATTGGTATTTACGACGTGCTGGACAACCTGGGCCTGAGCGCGGGCGAAGGGGCTGCGGCGCTGGCGAGCTGTCCGAACAACGCTTGTACGGTTTGGGGCGACACGTATCAAATTCATCCATCCTGGGGCACCGCTTTTCATGCGCGCTTTTTGAGCGGAACAGAATTTCGCACCAATCTGCTTTACGCGCATCTGACCTTCAACTCCATCGTATTCGTGCTGATGCATGTGCAACTGTGGCGAACGGGCGCGGGCAGCCATGCGGCTTCGCACAAGATCATTGGCCGCGTTTCGTTTGCTTGCTTGACGGTGGGCACGGTCTGTGCGCTTTGGCTGGCTGGGTCACACGGCTCGGTGGGCGAGTACGGCGGCAATCTGTCAATGTACGGATTTTGGTCGATGTCGCTCTTCGTCTACGGCTGCGCGGTAATGGGCGTACTGGCGATTCGCAAGGGCGACCGGGTGGCGCACCGCATCTGGATGATCCGCTTTGCCGGGTCGATGTGGGGCGCGTTTTGGCTGTTCAGGGTGATGCTGTTCGTGTTGGGGCCATTGCTGCGCGACTACCCAGCCGCCAACATCCTGGTGTGTATCTGGCTCTCGGCACCATTGGGCATTCTGATTGCGGAAGTGGTTCGCAGGAAGCTGCTGGACAAACGGGCGGGGCATGGCAGCGTTTCAGCGGACGCGCTTAGTGTCAGTGCAACTTGATCTAGCGGGCAGGTAGCTCAAAAGGAGATCTTGGAAGTTTGTGTGGGTTGTGCCGATTGCGAAATCCGGTAAAGTGATTACATGAAGCCCCGCGTGTATGTAGAGACCTCCGTTTTCAGCTACCTCACTGCGCGAGACAGCACGTCCTTGGTCGGGTCGTCACGCCAGCTATTAACGCGCAGGTGGTGGGAACGCCGGGGCGATTTTGAGTTGTTTGTATCCGAAGTAGTTATTCGCGAGTGCCGAGATGGCGATGCGCTGGCAGCAGCACGCCGCATGGAAGCCCTCGACGCGATACCTTTGCTGAGCTTGACCCAGCATGCTGTAGAGCTTGCTGCCCTCATGCTGTCAGAAAACATCATGCCTGCAAAGGCAGCTGAAGATGCCTTGCACATTGCCATCGCTGCGGTTCACAAAGTTGATTTCTTGTTGAGTTGGAACTTCAAGCACATCGCCAATCCAGTCATTCAAGCGAAAATTGCAGCAAAATTACAGGCTGTCGGCCTGGCGCTGCCTTTTATCTGCCCACCGGAAGAACTGTTAGGAGAAGACGATGACTGACGAAATTATCAAAGCATTGCGTGCTACCAAAGAAAATTTCGCAAAAGATGCGGGGTTCGATTTGAATCGGCTGGTCGAGAGTATCCGGCGAGAGGAAGCTGCTAGCGCTAAGCAGGGTCGCATCGTTTTGCAGCCTCCATCTGGAGATACTCCCAACTTGGGGTTCCAGCAAATCCGGTTTGCCGCTTCAGCCTGAGTACTTATCGGTGGCGATCAGAGTTCAACTGCCCCGAGATTGGATTTGTCGCACGCGACGGCAGGGAAGACCACTTAGTCGCCTGCCCCGCCCTGCGCTATGCTGGCACCCTTCACTCCACAGGTCTGTTCATGAAACTCCATCGCTTGTTGCTCGCCTTGTCTGTCAGCGTCACGTTGATATCAACCCCCGCCGTCGGTCAATTGGCACGCTCACCAGATGCGTCGGTGCAAGCGGCTGCTGCCGCACAAAAGCAGCCCTTGCTGGCATCGCTCAAAGAATTTGTCGACATTGAAACGGGCAGCCGCGACCATGAGGGCATTACGCAGGCGACTGAGCTGCTGGCCACCAAGCTGCGCGCGCTGGGCGGCCAGGTGCAGTTCATTGAGCCGCTGGAGGCCACCAACTACCGCATGATGGACACGCCGGAGAAAATTGGCCGGATGGTCAAAGCGACCTTCACGGGCACGGGCAGCAAGCGCATCCTGCTGATTGCGCACATCGACACGGTGTACCCCAAAGGCATGGCGGCCAAGCAGCCGTTTCGCATTGACGGTGACAAGGCTTACGGATTGGGCATCTCAGACGACAAGCAGGGCGTGGCGATGGTGGTGCATGTGGTGGCCATGCTCAAGGCGCTGAATTTCAATTAATACGGCGTGCTGACCGTGCTGGTGAATGGTGATGAAGAGATCAGCTCACCCGGCTCTCGCGCTGAGTTGATCAAGGCCGGCAGTGAGCACGACGCCGTGCTGTCGTTTGAAGCGACGCGCACGAACAGCGACAAGCTGTCGCTGGCCACCAGCGGCATTGCCTCAGTCGAGCTGAAGGTGGAAGGACGCGCCTCGCACGCAGGTGCCGCGCCTGAGCGTGGCGTGAATGCGCTGTACGAGCTGTCGCACCAGATCATGCAGATGCGCGACTTGTCGCAAAACGACAAGGGTCTGAAGCTGAACTGGACCGTGGCGCAATCGGGCACCAATCGCAACGTGATCCCCGCCTATGCCACAGCGCAGGCTGATGTGCGCGTGCTGCGCGTGGCCGACTACGACGGCATTGAGGCGACGGTGCGCGAACGCGCCAAAAAGCAGTTGCTGCCCGATGCGAAAGTGACCGTCAACTTCGAGCGCCGCCGCCCACCGCTGGAGGCCACCGCCGCCAACCGCAAGCTGGCCGCCCACGCGCAAACGATTTACGCCGAGTTGGGCCGAAAGCTGGAGGTAGACGACCAGCCCGAAGGCGGTGGCACCGATGCCGCCTTCGCCGCCCTAAAAACCCAAGCGGCGGTGGTGGAGCGCTTTGGCCTGCAAGGCTTTGGCGGACACAGCGCTGATAACGAGTACGTTCTGCTGGAGACCGTGGAGGCACGGCTTTATTTGGCAGCGCGGGTAGTGATGGATATTGCGCGGGGCAAGGGGCTTTAAAAAGCTGATCTCATGTAATTTACTACATTTGTGGTGGCTTTTCGACAAAAATGAACCTGCGAGTCCATTTTTATCGTCAAAATCACGTAAATGGACAAAGTAGGAATAAAATAAGGCTCTAGCTCTCGAATAATATGCATATAAAGCTATATATTTTATAGCAACTGGGTGACCTGATCTTCACTTCTTCATTCGTCACGTTCCATCAGCGTAGCCAACTCAGACGGCATGTACAGAAAGAACAGATGCCATTGGCGGTTGCACCTCGAGTACGGTCGCTTTGGCTAGTAGGGGCAGTTAAAAATTAGCGATTCCAAGCCCAAATGGGGGTCAATCGCGATTACCGGAGAGAGACCCAAAGCGACGAGTTTGGTCGATCGTGCTCAGACCCCGATTTGGGCTTGGGGGCGGTGATTTTTTGACACCAATGTGCTCAGGGCACACGTCGCGCGTTCTCGCCAGCCCTGTTCCTCGACTACGACATGGTCGAGATACGGCGGCCTGGCACTTTGATGTGGGGTCCGGTTGTATCGACGGAACCGGGGCAGTTAAAAAATCACCTGAGCCAAAGCACCTCAAAGGATCAAGTGCGCAAAGACATGGAAGACGCCGCTGAGCTCCATCTTTGAAGCTGGCCTTGCAAATTGACAATATATACCATTTCATGTATATTTTGCCTATGCCGACAAACGAAAAACCGCTTGAATGGATAGGCAGCAGCCACAAAGACTTGATGGCCTTGCCTGCGGACGTTCGGCGGTTTTTCGGCTTTGCTTTGTCGTTGGCGCAGGCCGGTGATAGGCACGACGCGGCCAAAGTGCTCAAGGGTTTTGGGGGTGCCGGGGTGCTTGAGGTAGTGGAAGACGACATGGGTGGCACCTACCGTGCGGTGTACACCGTCAAGTTTGCCGAGGCAGTGTTTGTCCTTCACTGCTTCCAGAAGAAAAGCAAGCGCGGCATCGCCACACCCAAGGAAGACATGGACATCATCAACGCGAGGCTGAAAATTGCCGAAGCGTATGTAAAGGGGTTGCGAAAATGAAAACTCAACTTGTCGAAGGCGTTGAAGTGCATCGAGGTTCTGGCAACGTGTTTGCCGACCTTGATCTGGCTGATGCCGAAAAGCTCAAGATCAAAACAGGCTTGGTGATCGAGATCAGGAAAGCCATGCGCAGTCTTGGCTTGACGCAACAAGAAGCCGCCAAAAGGATGGGCGTCAGCCAGCCCAAAGTCTCCGACATGATGCGCGGTGATTTCGCCAATCTGTCAGAGCGCAAACTGATGGACTGTCTAACCCGGCTGGGTTATGACATTGAGATCAGCGTGCGGCCTGCAAAGGCGGAAATTGGTCATTTGATGCTGGCTGCTGCATAGGACTCGTAACAGGGCACAGTCCACTGTCCGCAAACTCCCGTTAGTCAGCACCGCTAAAAGAAACCCATCGGTTTAAGGGCTGGGTCTGAACGACATGGTCGATGACAGGCTTGATGCGGTGCTGATCCAGGAACGGATTCATCCGGTCAAACGAACTGCGCGGAGCAACAGCGATACCGCGAATCGTGGGTTGCCAAAGGATCACGGACATCAGTACGGATGCCTTCAAGACTTTCAGCTTCAGCAAGCAAAGTCTCACGCCAACTCAAGCACGGCACGCGCCTGCGCCGTGGAGACGCCAGGGAACCATTCGATGAAATCGTGCAGCGATGCGTCGTCTTCAAGGTTCTCAAAGAGCGCTGAAACCGGCACACGCGTGCCACGGAAAACCCATGCTCCGCTAACGCGGGCAGGATCTCTCTCAACAGCAGGGCAAGACGACCAATCGATCATTGCCGGATGGTAGCACTGCAGATGATTGCGCCGCATCACAGTTGACGGCTACTGAAAATGATGGGCAGGGGCAGTTAAAAATTAGCGACTCCAAGCCCAACTGGGGGTCAGATCGCGATTACCGGAAAGAGGCGCGAATCGACGAGTTCGGTAGATCGTGCTCTGACCCCGATTTGGGCTTGGAGCCGCTGATTTTTCGACCAAGGCCGAAAGACAATTGCAAGACAATATCATCTGGAACATCTAAGGTCTCTCAGCCCACTGGGCCAGGTAGATTGAACAACACGAAGTACAAGACAGTATGGACATATCTATTCCTGGCCTGAGCCCACCTTTAGCTGGTGACGCACCCATCGTGATACTCGGCGCGAACGGCTCTGGTAAGACGCGACTTGCCGTGATACTCGCCAGCGCGGGCAACGCTGAGTTCATAGGGGCTGTACGAAGTATCGCCCTTCCCGATCAAATTCCAAACTGGTCGTTACAGACAGCGACGAACGAACTGACCAACCGAACCCAGCAAAGGAAAAATTCGTATTGGGAGCTTGTCCCAGACATCGACGCGTTGTTTGGCAAACTTTGGAGTTCTCACGCTGTAGAAGCGATGCGCATTTACGATCAACTTCAGGAGGGGAAAACCCCAGAAAATCTTCCGGAGACAGTGTTGAACAAAACTAGGGGGCTTTGGAAGACGGTCTTTCCGGGGCGGACGATAGCTTTCAGTGACTTCAGCGCTACCGTCTCAAACGAGTATTTGGGTGCTGCCTCCTATACCGCTAAGCATATGAGTGATGGGGAAAGAACAGGACTCTATCTCGCAGCCAGAATCCTCGACTCCGCACATCCAATTGTTGTGATCGACGAGCCAGAAACACATTTTCATTCTCGATTGGCTGTGCGATTCTGGGATGCGCTCGAATCGATGTGCAGTGACAAACGGTTTGTTTACGTGACGCATGATTTGAATTTTGCGTTGTCAAGAAAAGATGCCAGCATTGTTCTTGCGAGGCCGAATCGGGCACCGGAACTGGTATCGCCGGGCGACGGTCTGCCAACGGAGGACGTTGCCTCAATTCTTGGTGCGGCATCATTCTCGGTTTACGCAAAAAGACTTGTATTTTGCGAGGGAAGGGATGAAAAAAGCCTTGACCAAGAGTTATTAAGAGCATGGTTTGACGACAGAGAAACAGCCCTGGTTCCAGTTGGAGGCTGTGAAAACGTAAAACGCTGCACCGTCGCATTTCAAACCAGCTCGATAGTGAGCGGGTTTGAAGCCGTAGGAGTTATTGATCGTGACCACTGGCCGGACGACCTTCTATCAAACGTCGCAGGACTGCACGTGTTATCGGTGCACGAGGTTGAAAGTCTATATGTCCTGAAAACGGTTTATCTTGCAATTGCGCGTCACCTTGGCCTTTCGGACTCTGCCGAGCAGAGATACGCTGAGACCCAACTGGCGTGGAAACGACACGCGACTGGGACTCTTTCAAACAAGCTCATCTGTGAGCGCTTTAAAGCCAGGTCAATGATGCTTCTGGAGCGTGCGTTTACCGGTACAGTGGATTTCAATGATCGCGGCGCTTTACAGGCTGTCTTGACAGGTCAGATTTCAAGCGCCTTACCGCTTACGCGAGCAGAGCAAATCTGGCATCAAGAAGTATCAGGGGTTGATGCTGCGATTAACTCAGATGATCCTGCTGAGTTTCTTCGAGTTCTTCCTGGGAAGCCGTTGTTAGGGCCAGCCGCAAGCAGTTTAGGAATTAACAAAGAGCAGTACTGCAACCTGGTCAAGATTGGATTGACAACGAAGGATGCAGGATTTGCCGATCTAAGGGCTGCGTTGGAGCAGGCACTGGCCTCCTACCTTCCTCATCGAAAATTTGTGAATACAGCGACTGGCAGCCTGGGAGTTGAAGCACCTTACAGCGGCACAGTCTAAGTTGGACGATTGTCCCGGTGCAGCGAAAGTCTAATACTGGAGGGTGCTTATTGAGTAGTAACCTTGGTCAGGCACCCGGCGAATCGCCGCCGCGACGTCCCCATTTGGACTTTGAGCCACCGATTTTTGGGTTACCTACGCTCCTGTGCCGTCTAGAACTGACCGCCCAAACCGAAAGTCCAAAATGGCTCTGTCTGACGTGACATCGCCACTCATCGCTCGTGCTGCTGGAGACGGTGGGGGCGCGGCTTTATCTGGCGGCGCGGGTGGTGATGGATATTGCGCGGGGCAAGGGTTTGTAGAACGACTATTGCGTTCAAGTGAGTAGTATTTACTATATTTGTGGTAGATTTTTATTAAAAATGAACCCGCAGGTTCATTTTTAGTGTCAAAACAGTAGAATTGCCTAATTTTAGAATGAAATAGACCTCTAGCTCTCGAACAACATGCATGAAAAGCTATCATTAATATAGCATGTTATTTCGTTTCATCTCGTTTCGTTTCACCTGATCTTTTTTCAGTTGAGCCCTTCACTCCCATCTTCATGCGCCGTGTGCCGATCATTGCGGCCAGCCCGGTCAACACCAGCAGCGGGGCGCCTGGCTCGGGTACGCCATTGGGCGGTAGGGTGGGGTCGCCAGCCACCAGCACGTTGTAATTAGTCCCCGAGCTAAAGCTGAGCGACACGCCGGGCTGGACGGTGATGCTGTCCAGCGTGACGGTGCCAAATGCGTCCATCTCGGCGCCATTTGACGAGGCATACGTGCGCAGTGACACCTCAAACGGGTTGACACCGCTGTGCAACAGCATGGTGAAGTTGATGAACTGATCGACCGAGCCATTCGTGTTTGCGGCATCGTTGCCCGCAACGTAAAACAGGCTGCCGTTGAAAAACGGGTGGTAACCGTCTTGCGAGATGCATTGCGACATCGGCGGGCAGTTGGTGTACACGGTATTGGCGCTGTACCTGTAACCCGTTTCGGGGTCGCCGTCGGGGTCGTAAGTCAGGTCGCCAATGGCCAGACGGAATCGCCCACCGTCATTCCAGGCTCCGTGCAGGTGCAGCTTGAAGGTGACCGACGTGGGCGCCGAAGCCAGGTAGCTGATCTCTTCGCGGTATTGTGATTCGGCACTGCCGATGTACTCTATCGTCGTGCTGTCCTGCGGATCGAACGGCACGGTTGAACCGATGCTCCAGCTGCGGGCTTTGTTGATGCCATAGTTGGTGAATGCTTGCGCTGCGGCGTAGGTGTAGACGTTCGGTCGCTGATACCAAGTGGTGGGGGCTGGCACTTGGGCGGGGTCGAAAACGAAGCAGTCGCCCGTGCCGGGGCCATTGGTTGCGGTGCAGCCCTTGCGACGGAAGGCAGAGCCGTCGGATTGAATTGCACCTGACGAATTGGTCGTGTTCCTGATCGCCAGATTGCCGTCCAGTATGGCGTGGGGGTCTACATTGTTATAAATCGTCGGCGCAGCCAGTGCCGACGTGACAAGCGTGGCCAGACCGAGCCATGCGGGACATCGCCAAAGTGAGCGAAGCAGTTGACGGTTTTTCATGATTCCTCCTGGGTGTGGACCGACTCTGGCACGACGCTGAAAACATCAGCGGGTTGTTGCCATCGGTCACACCCTAAAGGAGGAGCGTTGAAAAAGCGTTGAAAGCAGGTAGAGCCTGAGCGCCACCCATTCACTCGCCCAGGGCGGCGCGCAGTTTGGCGGCTTCAAGTGCGGGCACTTTTCCTGCGCGCAGCAGTTCCGCAGCCCTTGTACGGGCGGGCTCATCGGCCTTTCCCAAGGTTTGCGCCAGTGCCAGGCGTTGCACCAACACTTGGGCGACGGCATCGGTCGCCATGTCGGCCTGGATGTCGATGCCTTGCAGGTATTGCGAGGCTGAAGCCGTGTCACCCAGCGCCAATGCGAGGCCAGCGCCCACCCAGGCCACCACGTAGCGGTCTTCACCCCGGGTCGCCTCGGGAGCGGTGCGCAATAGCTCGGCAGCCGTCGCAGGGTCGCCCTGCAACCCAATCAGCAAGGCGCGTTTGGCGACCAAGGTTGTTTGGTAGAGGTGACCACCGCCTTTGTCCGCCGCCAGTGCCGCCTGCTGTGCTTTGTCAAGAAGGGCCTGGGCTTGCTCCAAGTCGCCGGTCAGAAAAAAAAGGTCCGCCACCATGTGGCTGCTGCCAATGATGGCCTCGGGTTCGCCCGTGCGATCTGCCACGTCGAGCAGCCGCGTTGCAGCGGCGCGGGCTGCGGGCACATCGCCCTGCTGATAGTGCAAAAAGTAACGCACTTGCATGAACGCAAGCTCCGCCCGCGTGTGCTCAAAGCCGGGGGCTAGGGCCTCGCCCTCTGCCAACAACGTCAGCGCTGGTTCGATGTCACCCCGATCAGCGTAGATTTTGATCAAGTTGAGGATGGCACCGCGTTGCGCTGGCACATGCCCGCATTGGGCTGCCAGCGCACGCGCTTGCTCGAACAAGGCAAATGCCCGAGCCGGGTCGTTTTCAGCGTGCAGGGCTGTGACACCCAGCAACGACAAGGCCGTGGCCTGACGGCCTGGATCATTGGCTGCCTCAAACACAGCGGCAGCACGCCTTGCGAAATCGGCGCAAGTGGCCACGTCGCCACGGCGAATCGCCGTGAGCGCCGCCGAATGCAGCAAATCTGCCAGTTGCGCAGTGGCATCGGGCACGCCTTCGAGTAAAGAAATTGCCTGAGTTTCAAATTGGCGCGCGGCCAATGCATCGCCCTGACGCGCCAAAGCCGCTGCGCGGGCCGACAGCGCGCGTGAATTGAGTTGCGCGGTAGCACCGGGAAGGTCGCCTGCCAGCGCGTCGAGCAGCGCCAAACCGTCGGCAAACCGGTTGGTTGAACACCACGCTTCAGCGCGCGCCAGTTGCGCTCGCAGGCGTGTGGCCGCATCAGCCTGCGCCGCCGCCTGAATAGCTGCGCTTAACGCGGCTTCGATGGCCACTGCATCGCCACGGCGGCGGTGAAGTTGCGACAGCGCGAGGTGAATTTCAACTGCCTGCGGTGCGCCGGGTCCATCGGCCAGCGCCCGCTCAAACTGCTGCTGCGCATCACCCAGCGCATGTAAGCGCATCGCGTGGTGAGCGGCAGCACTGCGCCATGGCACGGCGGATTGCAAGCGCCCGGCTGCCTCAAACTGGGCGGCGATCAAGGCAGGCGGAGCCGCAACGGCGATCAGGTTTTGCGCAAGGCGCTCGTGCAGCAGGCGCTTGCGCGCGGGCGAGAGACTGTCTGCCACGCATTGGCGAATCAAATCGTGGGCAAATACATAAGTACCCGAGGCCTCAGCCCCTTCAACAATCAAACTCGCGGCTTGAGCATGTTCCAGCGCCGCCACGTCGTCCGTGCTGACGGTTGCATCAGTTGGCAAAATAAGCAGCAGACTGAATGGGCCGTGCAACAAAGCAGCCGCTTCGAGCAGGCGCTGCGCTCTGCTTCCGAGCATGCGCACGCGCGCCAGCACGGCATCGCGCACCGTTTTGGGAACGGGCAGCTCGGCATAGTCTTGGGTTTGGTCGTCAAACGGCGTGCTCCAGAGCCCACCTGCGCCTTCATCCTGCGTCAGCAAATGGCGTTCAAACAGATGGCGCAACGTCTCGATCAGGAAGAAGGGGTTGCCGTCAGTGGTCGCGTGCAGACGCTGCGCAAACAGCGTGCCGCTGGCAGACCCCGAAAGCTGTTGGATAAAGGCCAGCACGTCATCCGACGCCAGGCCCGTCACTTGAAGGGCCACCGCCTGCCCCGCGTCCACATCCGCACGCATGCGCTGCAAGGCAACTTGCGGTAAAGCGGCGCTGCGGTGCACGACGATCCAGGCCACGCCGTCGTCCACCAAGTCATTCCAAAGCTCGACGCTGGCGGCATCGCACCAATGCCAATCGTCCAGAACGACGGTTTGGAAGTTGTCGGTCACGCTCAATCGCCAGGCCTCGGCGATGGCGGCGACCAGGCGCGCACGGGCCTCGGCAGTCGGCAGGGCTTGCGGCGCGGGGCCAAACTCGGGCATCAATTGGGCCAACTCGCGGCGTACCCAGTCGGGCAACACCACATCAGGGGCCGCCTCGCGCAAGGCGCGCAGCACGCGCACGCCGGAGGAGAACGCCAGCTCCGCATCATTCGGCGCGCAAGCCACCATCAGCCACGGGCCGCGCGCGGCAGCACATTCACTGGCGAGGCGGGTTTTGCCAACGCCGGGCGCGCCCGACAGGTACACGCGCACGCCACCCGAGCATGCAGCCTCAATCTGCGCCTGCAACGCGGGGCGGGAGAAGTAGGGAATCTTGGCGGCGAGCAACGGCGCAGTAGTGCGCAAGGTGGGCAGCGGGTTGGCGGGTAACTTTGAAGAGCCTCGCAACTCAAGCGCCAACGACTGAAGGGCCGTGCTGGGTGCGATGCCTAAATCGTCGTGCAACGCGCGCTCAAGCTGCGCGTACAGCGTCAGTGCGTGGGCGCGCTCGTCCAAGTCGGTGAGCAGTCGCATGGCGGCCAGTGCGGCGGCTTCATCGCAACGGTCTTCCGCCAGAGCTTGTCGATGCAGGGCCAGTGCGGCCTGCAGGTCATCCGCGTGACCACTGGCTGACAGCGCTTCAGCACGTCGGATGCGAACCGCTGAGCGCTCTTGTGCCAACTGGGTGCGCCATTGCAGCAGGCGCTCGTCAAACGCGGCCCCGGCAACGCCGTCAAGCCCGGCCAGCAACGATACCTGCGACGATGCCAACGCTGCTTCATCATCGCCCTCTTTCGTCGCTTGGCGAAACTGCGCCACGTCAACGGCAGTGCCTAGTGGAAAGTCCAGAGCGCCCGATGCAGATTCAACCAGCGCCAAGCCAGCTTCACGCAGGCGGAAGACTTCACGCCGCAAGTTGCGCCGCGCCGAAGCGGTATCCAAGTCAGGCCAGAGTTGTTGGGCCAAGCAGTCGCGCGGCGCCCGGCCATCTAGCGCGAGCAGCGCCATCAGCGCCAACGCCTTGCGGGCGCCGATGTGCAAGCGCTGTCCATCCAACACCAGCCCCGGCACGCCCCACAGCGCTATTTGCAGCGTCTTGGGAGCAGTGCCATCGGCCATAGGTGCGGGTCGGGGATTCAGCCTGCGGTCAGGGACTCATCAAGGAATCAACGACAGCGCGTGCATGTAGTCCTGCTGCACCATCAGCGCATCCCACTCGGGCGCAGCTTGCTTCGGCAGCAGTGCCAGACGGCGCTCTTCGCTGGCCTCGACGGGTGTCCACCAGCCTTTGAGAACCGCTTCGCTCAGGCCGTTGATGAGGCCGTCCAGCGCCTCGCCACCGTCATCCGACTGATTGCACAGCAGCACCATGTCACAACCCGCGTTCAGCGCGGCGACGGCGGCTTGGGTGTACGAGACCTCTTTGCCGTCGATTAGGCGTGCACCCGCCATCGACAGATCGTCGCTGAAAATCGCACCACCAAAGCCGAGCTGGCCGCGCAGGATGTCGTTGAGCCACTTGCTTGAAAACCCGGCCGGGCGGGCATCCACCTTGGGGTAGATGACGTGGGCGGGCATGACGCTGCTTAAACTCGTGCTGAGCCAGCCATAGGGCGCGGCATCGTCACTCAAGATATTTTTGAGACTGCGTTTGTCAACCGGGATCTCGTGGTGCGAGTCAGCGCGGACAAAGCCGTGGCCGGGGAAGTGCTTGCCGCAGTTATTCATGCCGCTTAAGTGCAGGCCGTGCATCAGGCTTTTGGCCAGCAGGCTGACGACGCGCGGGTCGCGGCCCAGCGAGCGGTCACCAATCACGCTGCTTTCGCCAAAGTCCAAATCGAGCACGGGCGTGAAGCTCAGATCAACACCGCAGGCGCGCAGCTCGGCACCCAGGATGAAGCCGCAGGCGGTGGCGGCGTTGGTGGCCCGCATTGCTCCTGTGCCCTCGCCGCCTTTGCCATCTTGCATCCACATCTGGCCCAAGGTACGCATGGGCGGCAGATGCGTGAAGCCGTCGGTCTTGAAGCGCTGCACACGGCCGCCTTCGTGGTCAACGCAGATGAGCAAATCGCTGCGCACCGCTTTGATCTCGCGGCACAGGCTGCTTAACTGCGCGCGGTCTTGCCAGTTGCGAGCAAACAGGATCATGCCGCCGACCAGCGGGTGCTTGAGGCGTTGGCGGTCGATGGGGGTGAGGCGTAGGCCTGCGACGTCGATGATGAGGGGGGCGGGTTGGGTCATTAAGGGCTTTCGGCAATCAAGTTTTGAGTTTCAGTAGTACTATTGAATATATAGCTGTTCATGCAATATACACGAGAGCTAGAGTACTATTTTGTTAATAATTTCCAGATTTACAGGTAAAAAACGACACAAATTAACCTGCAGGTTAATTTGTGTCAGTTTTCATCGATTATCGACAGGAACCCGCTCAACCACACAGAAGCTCGCAGCGTAATCGGTTTCATCGGTCACAGTAATGTGCGCCACCAGGCCCTGCGCGTCAAACCAGTCTTTGAGTTTGCCATGCAGCACCAGCGTGGGCTTGCCCGACTGCGGGTGGCCGCGCGGGTGCTTGGCGACCTCGCAGGCGCGCCAGGTCATCGGCATCGTCATGCCTAGGCCAATTGCCTTGCTGAAGGCTTCTTTCGCGCTGAAGCGCGTCGCCAGGTAGCGCACGCCGCGCTCGGGCCAGCGGACGCTGCGCTCGCGCCAGGTAACGAGTTCGCCTTCGCTCAGAATCTTCTCGGCAAAGCGGTCGCCGTGGCGCGCCAAACTTTCGCGGATTCGGCGGATGTCGCAGATGTCGGTGCCGATACCGTAAATCAAATCTGGCTGCCTTGCTGGATGCAATCCAAGTACGCCTTTACAGTTGCTGCATAACCCAACTCCAACGCGTCAGACATCAAGGCGTGGCCAATCGAGACTTCGTGCACACCCGGCACGCCGCGAATGAAGGCGGCGAGGTTGTCGCGATTCAAGTCATGGCCCGCGTTGATGCCCAGCCCGGCTTGGGTCGCCGCCAGTGCAGAATGTGCGAAGCGGCGGGTCTGTTCGTCAATCTGCGCTCTGTCGCCACTCTGCCACGCGGCGGCGAAGGGCTCGGTGTACAGCTCGACGCGGTCTGCGCCCAGCGTCTTGGCAAGCGCCATGTCTGGCGCTTCAGCGTCCATGAACAGGCTGACGCGCACGCCCAGGCGATGGGCTTCATCAATCAGCGGGCGCAGTTTGCCGCCATCACGGCGCAAATCCCAGCCGTGATCACTGGTCGGTTGCGCTTCAGAATCAGGCACGAAGGTGCATTGGTGCGGCTTGAATTCACGCACAAAGCCCATGAGGTTTTGAAACGGATTGCCTTCGATGTTGTACTCGCGGTGAGGCCAGGCCTTCATCAATACGGCCAAATCCGCCACGTCATGCGCGCGGATGTGGCGCTCATCTGGGCGCGGGTGCACGGTAATACCCGCCGCGCCGGCTTGCAGGCAAATCTCGGCGGCACGAACCACGCTCGGGAAGGGTAAATTGCGCCGATTGCGGATTTGCGCGACTAGGTTAACGTTGACTGAAAGAGATGTGGTCATAGGAGGTTTTGCCGCTGGGCCGCTCCCGAGGCAAAATGCGCCCCCTCGGGGGGCAGCGCAGCACACGAAGTGGCAAGCGTGGGGGTCATATCATATGTTTTGAAGATCGATCATGACTTGGCGGGTTCTGAGAGTTTTCACACCGCAATGGTAATTGAGCAGGTTGCGAAGTTGCGGCTTCAACTCGCTCATTACCGCTGCACAAGCTCTCAAGGTCGTGGTGAATGGGGCGACATCGGCCAGTGCGGTTTGTAGATCAAGCCACTGTGCACCGCTCAAACTGGCGCGATCAGAATCATTGGCTTGGCGCAAGCCACCTTCGGGCACCAGGCTGTAACGGGCCGTCTCATCAAGGCCGCCGAACGTCATGGTTTGCGCATCGAGCAGGGGCAGCAGGCCGATGTCGCGAAGCAGCAGCAGCTCAAACGTGCGCAGCGCCGCCTGCAGCGCCTCGCCATGCTCGGACGCAATCACCTGAACGACGTTGGCGTACACGTCGAACAGGCGGGGATGCGGGTCGTCACGCGCCAGCAAGTTAAGCAGCAGCTCGTTGAGGTAGTAGCCGGACATCAACGCGTCGCCGGTCGGCATCACGTGCCCACCCATCCACTCAGCCCCTTTGAGCGTGCGGATTTCTGTATCACCGCCATACGCAAGGTGCAGCGGCTGCAAGGGCAGCAGGATCGGGCGAAAGTTGGAGCTGGGCTTCTTCGCGCCTTTGGCCACCAGCGCGATGCGGCCATGGTGGCGGGTGAAGACTTCCAGAATCAGGCTGGACTCGCTCCAGTCGTAGCGGTGCAGGACGTAGGCGGGCTCGTCAGAGATGCGGTTCGTCGCCAAGACGGTCACTCATAGCCGAACGAACGAACGCGGGCTTCATCATCGGCCCATCCAGAGCGCACTTTCACCCACATCTCAATGAACACTTTGGCATCCATCAGCTTTTCCAGCTCAACCCGGGTCTCCGTGCCAATGCGCTTGATGCGCTCGCCTTTGTCGCCGATCACCATGGCCTTGTGAGTGTCGCGCTCCACCACAATCGTCGCAGCGATTTTGACGAGGCGCTTTTGCTTGCCCCGGCCCGCTTCTTCTTCGAATTTGTCGATCACCACCGTTGAGGTGTAGGGCAGCTCGTCACCGGTGAGGCGAAACAGTTTTTCGCGCACCGTCTCGCTCGCCAAAAATTTCTCGCTGCGGTCGGTCAACTCGTCTTCGGCGTACCACCAGGCTTGCTCCGGCAGGTACTTTTCGCAAATGGTCAGCAGGCGCTCGATGTCTTTGGCATTTTTCGCGGACATGGGCACGAACTCGGTAAATGCTTGGCCGTCACCCTCTTCGCTACCACCCTTCTTCTGCATATCCTGCAACCACGGCGCGATGTCAGCGCGGCGGGTAACCTCGTCAAGCTTGTTGGCGATCAGTAGCGTGGGAATGCCTTTGCCGAGCAGCGCCAGCACTTTGGCATCAGCCTGGTTGAACCTACCCGCCTCCACCACGAACAAGATCAAATCCACGTCACCCACTGCGCCCTTGACGGTTTTGTTCAAGGCACGGTTCAAGGCGTTGTTGTGGCGGGTTTGAAAGCCCGGCGTGTCAACAAACACAAACTGCGTCGCGCCTTGTGTGTGCATGCCCGTGATGCGGTGGCGCGTGGTTTGCGCCTTGCGCGAGGTGATACTGATTTTTTGCCCGACCAGCGCGTTGAGCAAGGTTGACTTGCCGACGTTGGGCTTGCCCACAATCGCGATTAACCCGCAGCGCTGCCCAGCGATAGGTTCGCTGGAAGCAGGCGCTGCCTTGGGGGCTTTGAGCATGCCCGCCAGCATGGCTTCTAAATCCTGCGGGCCTTGGGCGCTCTCGGGCGCAAGGGGCTTGGCGACTTTGGGGGTCGCTACTTTTTTTGCGGGTACTTTTTTTGCCACTACGTTTTGATTTACAGACTTCGGCTTGGACGGCGTCGCTAGCGCCGTTGGTTTTTTGGAATTCATGAGCTTGCCCTCATACCGTCTTTGCTGTCTTTGCCCGTCTTCGCACGAACTGTTTGCAACATGGCCGCCGCAGCGGCCTGCTCGCCCGCCCGGCGTGAGCCACCGATACCGCGCTCGTTCAAATTCAGTTCGATAACTTCGCACTCCACATCAAATATCTGCTTATGGGCTGCCCCTTGGGTGCCGACCACCCGGTAAAGCGGCACCTTCATCTTGCGCCCCTGCAGCCATTCCTGCAACTCGGTCTTGGGGTCTTTGCCAATCGCTTCCATGCCTGGGTTGATTTCAAGCGCATTGAAGAGGCGTTGCACCAGGCCTTGCGCCACGGTGAAGCCACCATCCAGATAAACCGCACCGATCACCGCTTCCAGCGCGTCGGCGAGGATGGAGGGACGCTTTTGGCCCCCGGAGCGCATTTCGCCCTCGCCCAGGCGAATCAGCTCGGGCAGGCCCAAGTCCACGCAGAGTTGATGCAAGGTCTCCTGGCGAACCAGGTTGGCGCGCACGCGGGACAAATCGCCCTCAGGCAGGTCACTCAAGCGCTGATACAGCAGGTCTGAGACGGCAAGGCTCAGGACAGAATCGCCCAAAAACTCAAGCCGCTCGTTGTGATCGCTGGAGAAACTGCGGTGCGTCAGCGCCTGACGCAGCAGCGTGAGATTGGAGAATTGATGTTGCAGGCGACGCTGCAAGTCGGCTAGAGCATCAGTCACAGCCTCGTACCCGTCCGCAGAAACCCGCCATGGGCAGACTGATTCAATGAGGCTCGGCTACCGACCACGTTACTTGGAACGACCTGCGTACTTGAGCACCAGGTAAGCGGGGCCCGCCAGGTGGATCTCGCGCTGGTACGCGAAGCTCACGACGATCTTGTCGCCCTCTTTGGTCACCTCAAGGTCTTTGCCCGTGACCGACTTGAAGTCATCTACCGCCGACTGCTTGTCAAAAAGGCTGCGCACCTCCGGTACGGTGCTGCCCATGCTGGCCTTGTTGGCCGCTTTGCCAATCGCCTGGTACTCAAGAAACGTTGGGAAGACCTGCGCAGCAATCACACCTGCCATGGCGAGGAAACCGCCGACGACCACCAGCCCCAAAAACGAAACGCCGCGCTGCTTGGCCGAGGACTTGAACTGAGAACGCAAACCGGTACGCATAAATGACCTCTTATCGAAATATTCTCGAAAAATTGACTTGTCGCAGACAGCCGCT
>JANNFW010000145.1:0-7738 GCA_031380235.1 Rhodoferax sp.
CGGGATTCTTCAGCTTTTTGGGCAGCCAGGGCGACACCGTGCTGGTCAGCGTTTTCATGGGCAGTCATGCCACCGGTATTTACAGCTTTGCCAAGCGCCTGGTGTCGGCCATTTACCTGGTGATTGGCAGCTCGCTGCTCAAGTTGGCCATTCCCGCGTTTGCCAGCTCGGGCAGCAGCCCGGCAGCCCGCGCCGATGCCTACGTTCGCATTGTGGGGGCTGCTGTTTTTCTGATGGCACCCCTCTTGGTGGGTTTGAGCCTTCTGGCACAACCGATGATCAGCGTCTTCTTTGGAGAGGTGTGGTTGCCCGCAGCGCCAGTTGTGGCCCTGCTCTGCGGCTTGTACCTGCTGCTGGCGGTCAACCAGATCAACGACCACCTGATGTTTGCCATTGGCTCGCGGTCAGTACCCATGCAACGGGGTTTGGCGCAAACGCTTCTGGCCTTGTTACTCGGATGGATCGGCGCGCATTGGGGGCTGGTAGGCACTGCAGCGGGCTTCCTTCTCGCGGGGGCGCTGGTGTGGCCGTGGCCGCAGTCGATTGCCAATCGGTCGATGACCCTCAGCTTTTGGCAGCTTTTGTTGGCGCTCAAAGGCCCGTTGCTCGCCACGCTGGCCATGTCCATCGCGCTGGGGTTGATTCTGCAGCAAACGGCGCCCAACACAACCGCACTCGTCGGCATGGTGGTCGCCGGGGCGTTGGTGTATTTGCTGTCGCATTGCCTGGTGATCAGATTCTCGCCGTCCTCGCATGATGCATTGGCGGACCTGGTTCATCTGCGACGGCCCATCCGAGCTTGACAAGCGTTTCACCATGACCCACCTCCATCACGCAACCAGCCTTCCACTGGCAGGCTATCCGATTCTTTCTATCGCTTCGGCTGCGCTGGTACCTCAACTGGAACAACGACTGGCCACGCCGCAAAAGACGATTCTGCTGTTTGCCAACACCAACCTGGTTTTGAAATGCCGGACGATGCGCTCGTGGCTGGGTAGCGAAGAGGTCATTCTGGTGAACGACGGAATCGGCCTGGACATTACAGCCCTGCTGATGCATGGCCGCCGCTATCAAGAGAATCTGAATGGCACCGATTTTTTACCGCATCTGCTGAAACGCCTGCAACTCCGCCGCAAAATCTACTTGCTCGGCGGAATGCCCGGCGTTGCTGAAAAGGCGGCAGCCGTCATCCAAAACGATATGGGCCATGAGGTGGTGGGCTGTACGGATGGCTACTCGAAACTGGATGCAGCCGTGCTGCGCGAACAGATCAACCAGTCCGGCGCCGAGATCGTCCTCGTCGCCATGGGCAACCCGATTCAGGAGGAATGGATTCGCGCGAACGCGGATGCCCTTGACGCAACGCTGCTCATCGGCGTCGGCGCGTTGTTTGATTTTCTCTCGGGCAAGGCACGGCGCGCGCCGATATGGGTTCAGAAAATCCGATTCGAATGGCTTTTCCGCTTGTCGCTTGAACCCAAGCGATTGCTGCGCCGCTACACGCTCGATATCGCGAGCTTTATTGTGCTGTGCTTGCGCGACCGTCAAGGAATCTCTGACAGGGGCAGTGTTGCAGTTGAAGGGGCGCAACAGCGTTGAGTTTTGACTTCAGGATTTAGCGCGCTACAGAGCCGGGTGCGCTCTAGCCGATTGATTTACGAGCGAAAATGGGGGGATGACAACTCAAAATTTTGCGCTGGCCGCAGTTCTAGGCTGGCCCATCCATCACTCTCGCTCGCCGCGCATCCACAACCACTGGCTCAAACTGCACGGCATCGCAGGCACCTATGTGCCCTTGGCGGTGGCGCCCGGCCATCTGCAGGCGGCGCTGGCGGGCCTGCCTGCGCTGGGCTTCAAGGGCTGCAACATCACCTTGCCGCACAAGATTGAAGCGCTGAAGCTGGTGCATGAGGTCGATGCCAACGCGCGGTTGGTAGGGGCCATCAACACCGTGGTGGTGCAGGCGGACGGCTCGCTCAAGGGCTTTAACAACGACGGCTTCGGTTTCATTCAAGCGCTGCTCGATGGCAAGCCCGATTGGCGCGCTGACGCAGGCCCAATCACGGTACTGGGTGCTGGCGGCGCGGCGCGTGCGGTGGTGCTGAGCCTGGCGGATCGTGGTGCCAAGGAGATTCGCCTGATCAACCGCACGCTAGCGACCTCGCAGGCGCTTGCGCAAGAGTTTGGCACACCGGTCGTCGCGCTGCCTTGGGCCGACCGCCACCGTGCCTTGGTCGACGTCAGCCTGCTGGTCAACACCACCAGCCTGGGGATGCAGGACAAAGAGCCGCTGGACCTCGATTTGACCGCCCTGCCCGCGCACGCGTATGTGTGTGATGTGATTTACGCGCCGCTTGAAACGCCGCTGCTGGCATCTGCGCGCCTGCGTGGCAACGCTACCGTCAACGGCGTGGGAATGTTGCTGCATCAGGCGCGGCCTGCGTTTGCAGCGTGGTTTGGCGTGATGCCTGAGGTGACGGCTGCGCTGCGGCGCGCGGTACTGGATTGATCGACCGTTAATCCGCCTGAATCCCAAAATCCTTGATGACTTTCGCGTACCGGTTGTGATCCACCGCATTAATGCGGCCCAGCACGGCACCATCGCCACCCACAGGAATGGTCGCCAGCGTGGTCATGCGAGACACCACATCCGGCATTTTCAAGATCTCGTTCATAGCGGCATTGAGCTTGTTGGTGACATCGGCTGGCATGCCTTTGGGCCCCATCAACCCCTGCCAGGCACCGACCACAACGTCGGCATAACCCAACTCCGCCAACGTGGGAACGTTAGGCAACAGCGTTGAGCGCTTGGCATCGGCCACGGCGATCACCACCATCTTGCCGCTGGCGACATGCTGCGCCACGGGGCCGAGCGTGGTGTACATGAAGGGGATGTGCCCGCCCAGCATGTCCACCACGGCGGGGGCGGTGCCGCGGTAAGGCACCTGCGCGATCTTTACACCGGCGGCGCTGTTGAAAAGCTCACCCAGAATGTGCATAGGCGAGCCGCTGCCGGGGCTGGCGTAAGTTCCCAGCTTGCCGCCTTTCACAGCGGCCACCAAGTCCTTCACACTGGTGATGCCGCTGCTGGCCGTTGCCACCAAAAAGAGCGACTGGCTGCCGACCTGGATGATCGGCGTGAAGTCGTTGATCGCGTCATACGGTGCGCCGGTGCCCGACTTCAGCACCAGCGTGGCGATGGAAATCGTGTTGGGCGTGAACAGCAGCGTGTGGCCATCTGGCGTGGACTTGGCGACGAACGAATTGCCAATCGTGCCGCTGGCGCCCGGTTTGTTTTCAACCACCACAGTCTGGCCGAATTTGGCGGCGAGCTTCTCGGCATAAAGGCGCGCCAGCGCATCGGTGTCGCCGCCTGCGGGATAGGACACCACAATGGTGATGGCCTTGCTGGGGAAGGCCGATTGAGCCTCAGCAACGCTGGTAAAAGATGCCGCCGCCACGAGCGCGACGGCACCTGCAATGGCGGCTAGGATTTGGCGACGGGGAGAGTTGGTGTTACGGTTCAAAACAGACTCCATCACAGTGAAAATGATCACAAAACTTTAGCTGAATCACCCCCCAGCCAACATAGCATAAGCCACTATCTCCAGTTTCATCCCTGAGACGACCAAGGCCACTACACCTGCGCTGGAGCGGTTGGGAAATGGCGGCTTGAAAAACTCGCGGTACACCTCGTCAATGACGGGCATGTCGGCCACATCGGTCATGTAAATCAGCACTTGGGTGACATCGTCCAACGTGCCTCCTGCTGCCACCAAAGCCTGCTGCAAATTCGCGAAGGTCAGGCGCGCCTGATCCTCAATGCTGCCGGTGTCAATACTGCCATCGGAACGCACCGGGCCATGTGCGGTGAACAGCATGCCAGCAGATTTAACCGCCCACGAAAACGGCTGGCGCGGCTCGGGTAGGCCGACATTAATGACTTGTTTCACGATGCGATCCATTTCTCAGTAAAACTTACTACATTTGTAGTCAAAACAACCCGAAAACCCTCAAAAAACACTCCAACGTCTAATATTTGAAACGTTTTGAGGCTCTAGCTCTCGTATATATTGCATAAGCAGCTATATCTAATATAGCATTTAGCTTACAGAAGCGACAGCTGAAATCACCCGGTACTGCGCAGCAAGGTGGCTCGGAGCCAACCGGTCATGCCCAAACAGCTTGCCGCGCAGCGACCCCGACTCGTACTGCGTCTTGAACGCCCCACGCTCCTGTAGGCGCGGCACAACCAGTGCAATGAAGTCGTCAAAACACTCGGGCACGACGGTGCGGGCGAGGTTGAAGCCGTCCACATCGGCATCTTCACTCCAGCGGATCATCGTGTCGGCGATTTTTTCGGCGCTGCCTACCCACGGCGCTTGGCGGCTGCCCATCACCATGTTCTCAAGCAGCTTGCGCCGCGTCCATTGCGGGCCTGCGGTTTGGGTCATGGCCGTGATGTTGGAGACGATGGCTTGGCTTTTGTCGGTGGCGATGGGCTCATCGATATCGAACTTGCTGAAGTCTATGCCCATCGATGCAGCGGCATGCACCAGCGCGGCTTCTGAGCTGGCGTAGCGCTGGTACTCGGCAAACTTCTCCTGCGCTCGGGCTTCAGTTTCTGCGGTGACGATGGTGGCACCTAGGAACATTTTGATGTCGCTCGGCGCTCGACCCAATGCTGCGGCCTGGCTGCGGATGCTGTCCACTATCTTTCGCACGCCTGGCTGGCTTTGCCCATTGAGAAAAACACACTCCGCGTGCGTGGCCGCAAAGCGCGATCCGCGCGCGGAAGAGCCCGCTTGGTAGAGCACGGGTGTACGCTGCACCGAGGGCTCGCTCAAATGCATGGCATCGACCTTGTACTGCGGGCCGTGGTGATGCACAAGATGGACTTTGCTCGCATCGGCATAAATGCCTTTCGCGCGATCTCGCACCACCGCACCGTCTTCCCAACTGCCCTCCCACAGTTTGTAGACAAGCTGCATGTATTCGTCGGCCAGGTCGTAGCGGTCATCGTGCGCGGTCTGGCCTGTTAGGCCGACTGCGCGGGCGGCGCTGTCAAGATAACCGGTGACGATGTTCCAGCCGATGCGGCCATTCGTCAAATGATCCAGCGTGGACATACGCCGCGCAAATTGATACGGCGCTTCGTAAGTGAGATTGGCCGTCACACCAAAACCCAGATGCTGTGTGGCGGCGGCCATGGCAGGGATTAGAAGAGTCGGGTCGTTCACCGGCACTTGCACTGCGCGGCGTACAGCGGCATCGGGGCTGGCCCCCAGCACGTCATAAACGCCCAGCACGTCGGCGAAGAAGATGCCGTCAAACAAACCCGCCTCCAGGCGACGGGCGTAATCCGTCCAGTAATGAATGTCCAGGTAGCGTGTGGACTGGTCGCGCGGATGCGTCCACAAGCCTTGTTGGATGTGGCCCACGCAGTTCATGTCGAAGGCGTTGAGGTGGAGTTGTTTAGTCATGTTTTGATCATGTTTTAGATTGGGAGAGCAGTCGGTCGGCATAGACTTGCCAAGCTGCTGATTTCTCAACGTCAGCAAACACGCCCGCCGCCGCTTGGTCAGCCACCCATTGCTGTTTGTTGGCGATGGCAGTCGACATGAAGGGCTCGAACCCCGCCTCTTTCACGGTGTTGGCAGCCTCGCGCATCTCCTCAGCACGGCGCTTGCCGTGCTCCACCACGCGGCTGAAAAAATACGCGCCTTGCTTCTCCCAGTCGATGCTGGGAAAGGTCTCGGCCAAGGTCGGCAGCACATGCGCTTCAACGCCGTAAGCGCGCGCGGTGGTGTAGCTTTCAATCACCAAAGATTCCAGACCCTTGATCATCACGCTGCGGCACATTTTGATGGCGCTGGCGATGCCAATCTCGGCCGAAACGCACTTGGCATCCATGTCAAAACTGCGCAGCCGCGTGGCCAACGCCTCCGCCTGCGCGCCCCCCAGCAGCATCGGCACCTTGATGCCATACGGCGGCACCGAGGTCATCACGCCAGCCTCCACGTAATGCCCGCCCGCCGCTTCAATCAGCTTTGCGGCCTGCTGCTTGGTGCCGGGCGAGGCGGAATTCAAATCAAGAAACAGCGTGCCTGGCTTCAGATGGGCTGCTGCCTCGCGCGCAACGGCCAGCGTGTTGGAGGCAGTCACCGCAGAGATCAACCAATCCGCCTGCTGGCACAGCGCCTGCATGGAGTCGCACGCGCCAATGCCGGCAGCGCGTACGTGTTCAACTTGCGTCGCAGCCAGCGCCGCATCCGCAAATTTCAAATCCCAGGCGCTGACACTTTGAATGCCAGGTTTGGTTTTCAAGCCTCTGCAAAAGACCTTGCCGACTTCTCCGTAGCCGATCATTCCGATGTGGTTGTTCATACCACTTACTGCTTGGTAATATTGGCACGGGCGATCACGTCGCCCCAGCGCTTGATGTCCTGCGCTAGCACTTCAGCAGCGTGCTCGGGCGTGCCACCGGAGGCCACCAGATTCAAGTCCAGCAGGCGCTTCTTCACGTCGGGCAGATTCAGCGCGGCATTGACCTCCCTGTTCAGGCGGGCGATCACGTCCTTGGGCGTTTTGACAGGCACCGCCAGGCCGTTCCAAGACGACACGTTGAACGACCCCAACGCGCCACCGCTCTCGCGCGCGGCGGGCACGTCAGGCAACTGCGCGGCGCGCTTGTCGCCCAGCACCGCCACTGGGCGAATGGCCTTGGCATTGATCTGCGCCATCAGCGGGCCGAGGATGTCGATGGCCGCATCAATCTCACCTCCACGCAGCGCGGTGATGACGGGCGGCGTACCGTTGAAAGGGACTACCTGCGCCTCGATGCCCGCGCTGACCTTGAACAGCTCCGCGGCCAGGTTTTGCGTGGTGCCGATGTTGGGCGTACCGATATTGAGCTTGCCAGGGTTGGCCCGCCCGTAGGCCAGCAAGTCCGCCAGCGTTTTGAAGCGGCCCGCCTCATTCACGACGATGGCCAAATCAAACGTCGCCAGCGTGCCGACGGGTGCAAAGTCTTTCAGCGTGTCAAACGGCAGCGTTTTGAACAGCGAGGCGCTGACCGCGGTGCCGCTGGAGATCAGCAGTAAGGTGTGGCCATCAGGCTCGGCCTTGGCCACAAGGTCACCCGCCACCACGCCGCCCGCGCTGGGCTTGTTCTCAATGACGACAGACTGCCCCATCGCCTCTGCCATCTTTTGCCCAACCGCCCTCGCGGTCAAGTCCGCGGCGCCGCCCGCGGCGTTGGGCACCACGATTTTGATCGCCTTACTGGGGAAAGTTTGGGCCAGGGCGGTTTGCAGGCTGAGGCTGGCGAACACGGCAAAGGCTGTGCCCCACAGCAGTTTCTTCAGTGTTGGATTGGGCAACGGGTTCATCATGATCATCTTTCATCGCTTGGGAAGCCATAAGTTTATGCGGGCTTGAAGCATGCGCTGAAAAGGTGCATATTCACATTGACGCGAGCCCGATGGCGGCGCAGGATAGCGCGGACTTCAACAGGCACTGTCGAGAACCCAGGGAGGGCAACGCCATGAGCACCCCGAAAATCGAGACCCAATCCAAGCCATCCGGCGGCGAAGAAGCTGAACTGGCCGACACGCTAAGCGCGCTGCGCGAAGCTGAAGCGGACGCAACTGCAGCCCGCAGGCGCATGGTGTTGTCGCTACCCGTGGGACCACCCACTGCAAAGGCGACGCGCGAGCTTGAATCGACTCGCGTCGCG
>JANNFW010000192.1:0-2322 GCA_031380235.1 Rhodoferax sp.
GCTGCGGATACGGTTGCAGGCAAGCACGCCCACGGTGCGGGGATTCACCTCGATCGGCAACGCAATGAAGGCCACGGACTCCTGGGGCAACTGGTCGCGGGTCACGGCGCGCGCCAAAAACTGCGGCTCGGCATCAATGTCCTGCACCAGAATGGGTTGCCCGGTGGCCAGCACGCGCCCGGTGATGCCCTCGCCATAACCGTAGACACCTCGCGTGACTTCGGCCCGCGTCAATCCATAAGAGAAGCAAATGCGCGCGGGTGCTGCGGTGGTCGGTTCATGGCCTGGATCACCCGTGTCAGGCGATTCGGCCAGCACAACGCGGCCACGGTTCAGGCCCAGCAGCTCGGACATCAAATGCAGCATCTCGCGCATCACCACGCCAGGTGCCAGGCTTTTGCCGATCAGGCGCATCACCTCACGCATCAGCAGCAGCTCATGCGCGCGCCACGAGGCATCCGTTTGGGCAGAGACTTGAGTGGTTTTCGGCAGTAGTGCGATGACAGGGGGTGCCATGACCCAGTTCAAGCAAGAAGCTGGCCCGCGCCCAGACTGCGGGCCGCCAGGCTAGGTGCGCAAGGTTTTCGTAAGTCCGTCGCTGGCACGCCACTGGCCGTTTTTCTCCACCACCAGCACATCCACCTTCCAGCGCTTCGCAAGCGCCACCGCCTGCGCGGCATCGCCCATGAACATAACTTTCGTCAACGCATCGGCCAGCGCGCAGTAGGGGGCCAGCACGGTGACGGATGAAATCGAGCGTGGCGAGTAGCCAGTGTGGGGGTCGAAGATGTGATGGTGAACATCGTCCGCGCCAAAGCGGTAGTGTGCATCGCTGGACGTGGCCATCGCCCTGCCGTCCATGCTGATTTTGGCGATGAGCGCATTCTCTAATCGCGGATTGGCGATGCCCAATATCCATCGGCCTTGCTCGGGGCTTTGGCCCCATGCCGACCATTCACCGGTGTCGATCAGCGCGTGCTCAATGCCGTGCGCCTGCAACGCCGCGCGCGCGAGATCACCCGCGAAGCCCTGCGCGATACCGTTCAGGGTGAGCGCCATGCCAGGCTGCAAAAACCGAATGCGGTTCGCGGTGATTTCCAACTTGCGCCAGCCCACGCGTGCACGGGCCGCGTCCAGCTCCGATGTCGTTGGCAAACGCCCCGCACGCTGTGCCGTTGCCCACGCCAGCCACAGCGGCTGCACGGTGACATCAAACGCGCCTTGGCTTTGGGCCGAGACCTGCTGCGCCAACTGCAACACGCGCACCAGATCAGGGTGTGGATTGTTCAGCACGCCTTCACGGTTGAGCGTTGACAAAGCGCTATTCGGGTTAAACAGGCTCATCTGCGCTTCAACATGTCGAATCGCAGCCACGGCAGCGTCAAGCCCCGTGCGCGCCCGTTCGCCGTTCGCATGACCCGCGCGCAACGACAATGTGGTGCCCAGGCCAACCATCGCGGTTTCGCGCCATTGCAGTGACGACGATTTGGCGTGCGCTTGCGACATCAGTAAGCCCGCAGACATCCCCATCGACACGCGCAGCCACTGCCGTCGATTCGCGATTTTCAGATGACGATTCGAATCAGGCATGCACAGTCACGGGTTGAATGATGATCACTTTGGGGGGCACCTTGCCATTGGCTTTGCGATCAAGGATGAGCGGCAGACAGCGTTTGTCGTCCTGGTAATCGGTGACGCATTCCAGGCACTGAAAGCACTCGTCGTAGTCGATCTTGCCAATCGGCGTGATGGCCTGGTAGCCGCAGCCGTGGCGACAGGTTTGGCAGGGCGTTCCACACTCGGCCCGACGGGGAATCCACTTCCACAGGCGCAGTTTGCCCATGATCGCCACGGCGGCCCCCAGCGGGCAGACGTAGCGGCAGTAGCCACGAAACACCAGCAAGCTTAAACCGAGACACGCCACGGCCCAAGCGACATAGGGCCATTCGCGTTGAAAGCCCATGCTGATCGAGGTTTTGAAGGGCTCAATCTCGACCATCGTGTCCGCCCACGGGCTACCTACGATAACGGCGATGGCAATAGCCGCCAGCACAATATATTTGAAGTTTTTCAAAATTGCATCCACCTTGCGATGGAATTGCATTGGCTTCAAGCCTAACGCCTTCGCCGCGAAACTCAGCAACTCCTGAAACGCACCAAACGGGCACAGCCAGCCGCAAAAGGTGCCACGCCCCCACACCAAGAGCGTGATGCCGACAAACGCCCACAGCACAATCGCCATCGGGTCTGACAGCAAAAACTCGCCGCTTCGTCCCTCCAATAAGGCGCTGGCCAGCGAGGTAATGTTGACAATGGTGAGTT